>NZ_JAGWDA010000011.1:0-134347 GCF_020657875.1 Clostridioides sp. ZZV14-6150
TTTGATTTGGATATATTCTAAACTTAAAAGCTTTCATCTGTATCATTTCTTCACCTCCTTTTAATTTATATTACAGGTTTACATCTCCACCCTACTTACGTTGAGGATGGAGTATTTCGCCTATCTTTGATAAAATGTTTTTATGTACTCTAGATTTTAATGTTTATTTTCTGATATAAATAATTTGTATACCCTCTCAGGTCTACCTTTTGTTGAGTTTTGTTTTTCGTATAATATAGTAGCATTTCCAGACTTTAGGAGACTACTTAAAAATCTATTGGCAGTTCTTACTGTTACATTTAAACATGAAGATAATTCCTTGGGAGTAACTTCATCTCTTTGTAGAATTTCAGTAACAGATATAATCTTTTGAATAGTAAGAGTAGATAATTTAGAATTTTTGGCAATTGTATTTATGTGTGGAGTTACTTTATTTGAAACAGTAAGTAATTTATCACATAATAAAGGTCCTATTGTCTCATAACTTTCATTAACTAAGAAACTGTAGTTTAAATGATTTATTTTAGATTCCTTATTAGCACTTATGGCGTTAGACATAGCTTGTTTTATATCATTACCAATTCCATACCCAACACATACTTTAAACTCTATACTATTTTCAATAAATTCTTTTATATAACATGTAGTAAAATTTTTGGTTAATGATTTAATAGTGTCGCATTTAGTAAAAATTTTAAAAGAACTACTATTTTTTTCAATTATAAAATCAGTTAATTTGTCTTTTTTTACAGTATTCAATATTTTATAAATTTTATCTATATTATAATCATCATAGTTTGTATCTTTAGCTGTTATATATATTACACTAGGTTGGTTTACCTTCATTCTATGCAGATGAATGTCCTTTATTAATTCATTAAAAGTACTTTTTAATAAGTTTATGTCAGGATATATAAAATGAAAATTTACTCCTGCATCTTGTAACATAGGAACAATACTACTAAAACGAGTAGTAGAAAAATCAATTTTACCTTCATCCCATAACTTAATATGTTTTTTTGCAATATTTTTTTCAAGTTCTGCTATATCAGATAAACTCATTTTGGATGCATTTTCATTAATACTATACATTAAATCTCCAAAAGTACCATTTGATAAATAATATGATATGTCTTTTGGATTATCTGCCCAGTCCATTAGGTCAAAGTATGCTCTAGAAAAATCTAATGTATTGTATTTAAAAATAAGTTTTAGAAACGTATCATAATAACTTTGTAAATCAGTACCAAAATCAACTAAAGGTTTTTTTATAGTACCAGCTTTTTTTGTAATAGCTTCCTTAGGGATAGGGCCACTAACTGCAAATCCATCAAACTTATCTTCGATTTCTAGATACAAATCTCCAACATGAGAAAAATCTTTATAAATATATATTTCAATTTCTGCATTAATATTTAACTTTTTTATAGAGTTCTCTACAAACTCCTTTAAGAATTCAGTTGTTATGATTGCTATTTTCATAGACTACTTCCTTTTCAATTAGTATAATTATTTCATATTAGGTATTACTTTTTCTAGCTCTGATAAAACAATCTCTCTTTGTACTATTATATATAATAATATCATGACAAAATATTTATTGTCTAACTAATTATAATCTATACAATATGAATGATAAATTACAAGTACTTTCTGGAGCAATGATGATTCCTGTTATATTACTTGTTGTAGCAGGGGTATTTATAGGATTAGGGTCAGTTTTTGCAAATATGGAAAACGTTTCTGTCTTAGGGTTTATATGGAAGTATATTGATACCAGCAATAGTAACAGCCATATTGGTAGGGGTAACAGAACCAATAGAGTATACATTCTTATTTGTTGCACCATTATTGTACTTTGTAGTATATGTATCGCTAGCAGGATTAACATATGTATTTACAGAAATGTTTAATGTTTCTATAATGGGAGAATCATTTAGAAATATGTTTCCTAACTTGTTACAATCTCAAAAAGTGGGTACATTACCTTTATTATTTTTAATACCAATATTCTTTATAGTTACTTATGTAATATTCAAATGGGCAATTAAGAAGTTTGATATAAAGACACCAGGAAGAAGTTCAGAAGAAGTTAAGCTTTATAGTAAGAAAGAATACAGAGAAAGACAATCAGTAGATAATGTTAAAGCAGTAAATAATGGTGCAGTAGAAGATACAGTAGAAGACAAAGATACAGAACTTGTACATTCTATAATAGAAGGTCTAAGAGGAAGTGGTAATATAAAAAATATTACAAACTGTGCAACTAGGCTTAGAGTAGAGTTAAACTCAATAGATGGATTCTATGAAGATGGTTTCTAGGTAAATGATTTAGGTGCAAGCGGAGTAGTTAGAAAGAAAAATTCAGTTCAAGTTATATTTGGTCCAAGAGTTATCACAATAGCAGCAGAAGTTAAAGCTGTATTAGGTGTAGATTAATGGGTATAAAGCCGTGCAAATTAGATTAGTTTGCATGGCTTTTTTAGTTTCAAGAGTATTATAGTTATTTTGAATTTATGGAAAACTTGTGCATAATAGTCATATCTACTAAATAAACTGATGACTTTAAAATAGGACTGTTAAATTAAGAAATACGGAAGTATAAAAAAATGAAACATAACAAAACATAATAAAACATAACTAAAATTATAAAAAAATATAAAATATTATAGCTAAATAGTATAAAACATAATATAATTACTTTGAAGGGGGTGACAAAATGTGGGAATTTTATAATAATTTAATAGATAAAGTACCAGAAAACATAAGAGTAAAAGATTTTGTTATAGGTTCAGAGTTTGCTATGGTAATAACAGATTATGGAGCAGGTATTAGTCATTTATTATGTGATAAAAGATTTTCTTTTGAAAACGATATAAAAATAAATATGTCTTTAAAAGATTTATGCACGTCAATTAAGTCTTGGAATTTTATAGAGGCTAGTTTAGGATTAGCAGCAATAAATTCTTATTATAATCAGAATATTTGCAATAAAACATCAAAAGTAGAGAAAATTAATCATCATTTTATTTCCATGATTGATGATTCATCAAAAAAAATAGCAGTAGTAGAGGGAAATCTTAAAAATAAAAATAAAATTAAATTTAGATATGATGTGGATTTTTTCAATAGAAAAATAGAAGAAGGTGATTACAACATATCAGCATATGGATATTTAGTAGAAAACTATGATAGTACATATTTAGGTGGAGACTTAATTATTAATAAACATTTAATAAAAATAGCCAATGATTCACTTAATAAAGAAAGCGTAATTTGTGATATATCGACACCTATATCTTCAGATTTTAAAAAAATAGGTATAAAAAATATAGGTGGATTTGTTGTAGAGGATATAGACAAATGTTTTAATTTAGTAAAAATAAGTGCACCTTATGAGGATATTGAAAAGACAGGTAAAATGATGAAAATAGTAGGGGCAGAAAGGGATTAAATAAGTGAGTAAGAGTGTAAGAAGTAATAAATTAATTATGCTTTGTTTAGTTATTATATTGATTGTATTGATATTAGTATCGTTAGCACTTGGAAAATATCCAGTAGAGCCTCATCAAGTATTTGGAATTTTAGTTTCAAAAATATGCAATATAGATAAGTTTTGGACAGATAGCATGGAAACTATATTTTTAAATGTTAGATTGCCAAGAATAGTACTTGCATGTTTAGTAGGTGGGGCATTGGCAGCTGCAGGAGCATCATATCAATATATTTTTTTAAATCCTATGGCATCACCAGATATACTAGGGGCATCATCTGGAGCAGCATTTGGAGCAGCTTTAGCGCTATTTCTTTATAAAAGCGGTAGAGAGGTTACTGTTAGTGCATTCATTTTTAGTTTAATTACTGTAATTTTAGTTTATTTGATAAGTGAAAGAACAAAGGGAAGTAAAGTGTTAGGCTTAATTTTATCTGGTATTATGGTAAGTTCATTATTTTCTTCAGGTACATCTTTTATAAAACTTGTAGCAGACCCTAATGACCAGTTACCTGCAATTACATATTGGTTGATGGGGAGTTTATCAGGAGCTAAAATATCTGATATAAAATTTGCAATTATTCCTATGCTAATAGGTATAGTACCTCTAATACTTATTAGCTGGCAAATAAACACATTGACTGTAGGAGAAGATGAGGCAAGAACAATGGGGATAAATACAAAGCGTATAAGATTTATTACTATTATATGTGCTACACTTTTAACTTCTGCAAGTGTTGCTGTAAGTGGAATGATAGGTTGGGTTGGTCTTGTAATACCACATTTATCTAGAAGATTAGTTGGAAATAATTTTGTTTATTTATTGCCAACATCAGCTATGTTTGGAGCATCGTTTTTGTTGTTAGTTGATAATGTATCTAGAAATTTATGGACTAGTGAGATACCTATAGGTATATTAACATCATTTATTGGTGTACCATTTTTCATATATCTGATTACGAAAAGGGGGGATTAATATGATTTTAGAAGTTAAAGATCTCAGTTATTTTTATAAAGATCAAAATGTACTTAATCAAATATCCTTTAATGTTGAAGGTAGTCAGTTACTATGTATATTAGGACCTAATGGTGCAGGGAAAAGTACTATGTTTAAGTGTATACTTCAGTTATTAAAAGGATATAAAGGTGAAATATTATTGGATGGAAAAAACTTGAAGGATTATAAAATTAAGAATCTAGCAAGAAAAATAGCTTATATCCCTCAGTCTCATAATCCTGTGTTTAGTTATTCCGTTGTTGAAATGGTATTGATGGGAACAACATCACAAATTTCACCTATGTCTAAACCTACTAAAAAACAAATGGAAATAGTTGAAGAATCTTTAGACAAAATAGGAATTTCCTATTTAAAAGATAGGAGTTTTGTAAATTTAAGTGGAGGAGAAAGACAATTAGTACTTATTGCGAGAGCTTTAGCTCAAAACGCAAAGATACTTATTATGGACGAGCCGACCTCTGATTTAGATTATGGGAATCAAATCAGAGTATTAAATACAGTAAAAGAATTAACGAGGGATGGATATATAATAATTCAGTCAACACACAATCCAGACCAGGCCTTTTTGTATGCAGACAAGGTTTTAGCTTTATACAATCATGAAATATTAGCTTTTGGTGTGCCTAAGTACATAATTAATTCTGGTCTAATTAAAAAATTATATAACGTAGATGTAGAATTAAACAGTTTATATGATGATAAAATCAGAGTCTGCATACCAAAAAGTGTAACTATATAATTTACTTAAGGGGGATAAAATGAAAAAGAAATTATTATCATTGTTATTGGTACTAACTTTAGCAATAACATCTTTAGTTGGATGTACATCATCAAATGATGATGTTAAAGGTGAAAAAGAGGATAAAAACGCATCTAAAACAATAATGTTTACTGATTCAGTAGGTAGAAAGGTTGAGATTCCAGCAAATATTGAAAAAATAGCACCTTCAGGAAGTTTAGCACAAATCGTACTATTTTCAGTGGCACCAGATAAGTTAGTTGGATTATCAGGAGATTGGACAGATGATTCAAAAGACTATGTGGATAAAAAGTATACTAGTCTTCCTGTTTTTGGTCAATTTTATGGTAAGGGAGATTTAAATATGGAAGCCCTTGCAGCAGCAGAACCACAAGTAATTATTGATATAGGTGAGAAGAAAGGTAGCATGAAAGAAGATTTAGATTCTATACAAGAACAAACAGGTATACCAACTATATTTATAGAAGCTACAACTGCTAATATGTCAGAATGCTACACTAAGCTAGGAAAAATTTTAAATGTAGAAGATAATGCAAAAGTATTAGCTGATTACTGTAAAACTACTTATGATACAACTGTAGAAACGATGAATAAAATAGGTGATAAGAATAAAGTAAACCTTGCTTATTGCTTAGGAGATACAGGAACAAATGTAATCGCAGAAGGGTCTTTCCACTCTGAAATTATTAATATACTTGCAAATAATGTTGCAAAGCTTGATGACCCATCAAGTAAAGGCAATGGAAATGAAGTATCATTAGAACAATTATACTTATGGAATCCAGATGTAATAGTGTTTGCACCACAGAGTATATATAGTAAAGTAGGAAGTCAGGCTGAATGGCAAAAAATAAGTGCTATATCTAGTAATAAATACTATGAAGCACCAAGCACTCCATATAATTGGATGGGATTCCCTCCATCTGTAAATAGATATATGGGTATGATTTGGTTATCTGAAATACTTTATCCAGAGCATTTTAATTATGATTTAAAAGAAAAAACAAAAGAATTTTATAAGTTATTTTATCATGTTGATTTAAGTGATGGACAATATAGCAAATTAACTAAAAACGCTATTAAATAGTATATAGATATAAAGTTATTAAATAATGTATAGACATAAAGTTAATAAATAATATATAGACGTAAATTAGAAGAAAGTAGGATTTTACCTACTTTCTTTCATAAAAAGGGGAATTGATATGAAACTAATTACAGTAGCAGGGCCACCATCATCCGGAAAAACATCTGTTATTCTTCATCTAATTAAAGCTATGGAGGCAGAAGAAAATAAGGTTGGAGTAGTAAAGTTTGACTGCCTTACATCTTTTGACCAGATTAGATATGAAGAGAATAATATACCTGTTCAAATTGGACTTTCTGGTAAAATTTGTCCAGACCATTTTTTTATAAGTAATATTGAAGATGCACTTTATTGGTCTAAAAAATTAAACTTAGATATTTTAATTACTGAAAGTGCAGGGCTTTGTAATCGTTGCTCACCATATATAAAAACTATACCAGCAGTTTGTGTAATAGATAATTTATCAGGGATAAATACACCTAGAAAAATAGGACCAATGCTAAAATATGCTGATATTGTTGTAATTACAAAAGGAGATATAGTATCACAAGCAGAAAGGGAGGTATTTTCCTTTAATGTACGTCAAGTAAATTCAAAAGCTAAGATAATATTTATAAATGGAATCACAGGACAAGGAGTGTTTTTACTTAAGAAATATTTAAGTGATATAAAAGAAATAACTACGCTTAGAGAAAAGCAATTACGTTTTACAACACCAGCATCAGTGTGTTCTTACTGTACTGGAGAGACTAGAATTGGAGAATCTTATCAAATGGGAATGATAAAGAAAATGGAGTTTGACTATGAAATATGATAATTATGAAAATTTACTAAACATGTCTATAGAAGAGATAAAAGAAAGCTATTCTATGGCCTTTGATTTTTTCTTAAATTATAATCTAAGTAATATAGATGACTCAATTGCTTTTAATAATTTAATAGAATCTTTAGATGAGGAATTTTATATAACTTTTGGTATAGAAAAAGAAGAATTATATATTAAATTGGTGGAGTTTTTAAAAGAATTTGACCAAGATGAAGAGAGCTTAAATATAGAAAGTATTACTATTAATGGTGGGTACAATAAGCTAAAAGAAAAAGAAGCTATTTCGTTGAAAATAAAGGCTGGAGAAATTATAAGTATTGTTGGACCTACAGGCTCAGGAAAAAGTAGACTGCTAGAGGATATTGAATGTTTAGCCCAGAGAGACACTCCTACTAACAGACAAATATTAATAAATGAAAGTGTTCCAAGTGATGAAACTCGTTTTGTTATGGATGGAAAGTTAGTAGCTCAACTTTCACAAAATATGAATTTTGTAATGGATTTAACAGTAGAAGAATTTTTACAAATGCACTCTAAAAGTCGTTTCTGTAAAAATCAAGATGACATAGTAAAAAAATGCTTTTATTGTGCTAATAAACTAGCTGGAGAAAAATTTGAATTAACCACAAAAATAACTCAATTATCGGGAGGTCAATCAAGAGCTCTTATGATATCGGATACTGCATATATGAGTTCTTCACCGATAGTTTTAATTGATGAAATTGAAAATGCAGGTATAGATAGAAAAGAAGCTCTAAGACTATTATCTAAAAAGGAAAAAATAATTTTGATTTCAACACATGACCCTATATTAGCTTTAAATGCTGATAAAAGAATAGTTATTAAAAATGGTGGAATTTCAAAGGTAATATCTACGACAGATGAAGAAATAGAAAGTATTAAATACATAGAAAGCTTAGATAATATTTTACTAGATATTAGGCACAAGGTTAGAAAAGGTGAAGTCTTAAATAGAAAAGAAATAAAAAGTATTGTACAGGAGGAGGTAACTGGCTTTGTGGGAAATTTATGATGATTTAATAGAAGGAATTCCTAAGGATATAATCGTTGAAGATATAGCTGTTGGGCAACATAATATTTTAGTAAGAAGTAGTGTAGGTAGTGGTATCGGTTTTGTATATAATGAAGATGGGCGTCCTCCAGAGTTCGTAAAATCTTTTAAAGGAAAATCTTTATATGAAATAGCTGGATGTATTAAGTCTTGGAATATCACAGAATCAGGAATTGGCTTAGCTGCAATAAATTCTTATTATAATTCTGTAAAAATTTCAAAAGAAAATAATATAAAGTTAAATGAAAACAATTTTATAGAAGATAGAATTAATGACCCTTTTATTTCATACCAAAATATGATAAGGGGGAAAAAGGTAGCGGTTATAGGTCATTTTCACTATTTAGAACAACTATTTGCACCTGTGTGTGATTTATCCATAATAGAAAGTGAAGATATATATGGTGATTATCCAGAGACTTCAGCACCATATATCTTACCTGAACAGGACTTTGTAGTTATATCTTGTTACACATTAAGTACAAAAACTTTTCCTTGGTATTTAGAATTAAGTAAAAATGCTTATGTGGTATTGGTAGGTCCAGCAACTCCAATGGCACCTATATTATTTAAGTATGGAGTAAATGATTTATCAGGATTTGTAATTAAAGAACATGATAAAGTAATGAGCATAATAAGTGGAAATGAGAGAAACAGTATGTTTTACAGTACAGGTCAGAAAGTAAATTTAAAAGATAGTGGGGAAATTTAAGTATGAGAATGAATTGGAATGATACTACAATAAAATCTTTTGTTGATGCAAGTGAATATACTGGTTTTCACAAGATATTAGCTAAAGAAATAATTCCATACATCAAAGATAGCCAAACTTTTTGTGATGTAGGTTGTGGATTAGGTTTAATAGATATGTATTTAAGCGAAGAACTAAAAGATATAACTTGTATTGATATAAACCAAAATGCTATAAATTACTTAGAAAAATCAATAAAAGACAATAATATAAACAATATTAGATATATGGTCAAAGATTTTAAAGAGATAAATACAAGATTTGATACTATATTAATTTCATTTTTTTCATATGAGAATATAGAATTTTTTACTGAACACTGTGATAGATTAATTGCAATTGTTAATGATAAATCCAAAACTCATATTCCAGTATCTAAGAAAAGAATGGACATGGTAGAAAGACATAGTTCAAAAAATTTAAAATCATTATTAGATGAAAAGAAACTTAAATATGAATTAATACCATTAAGTCTTGAATTTGGACAGACATTTACCTGTAAAGATGATATAGTCAGGTATGCTAAGTCTTATGATGAAGGCGGAGAGTATGAAACTATATACAATCATATTATGAAAAATGTAGTTAAAGGAGATAAAGTAGCTTATTACCTTCCGTATGAAAAAAATATATCTGTTTTTATAATAGACTTTAATAGATAGATAATTGTAAATTTTAATTTAAATATTTATATTTCATAATAAAGCTTAGACACTTAGTTTGTAACATATACAACTAGTAAATATAAATACTAAATTAAAAGTAGTATTTTTATCAGATGAATTACTATATATTTATAATTTTGCATATAGTGCTATATTTTGATTTAAGTTGACAATTTATATAAGATTGCATACAATTAAACTAAGAATTGAATAAACGTATTTAAAGAGTAGGGAAGTTGGTGAAAATCCAACACGAACCCATCACTGTAAGCATGGATAAATTCTACATAGCCAACAGATGTTATTTAGAAAGGCTGAGAAAATGAAATGTAAGTCAGATACCTACATTAAATATTAGTAAATAAATTTAGAGGGGAGCAACTAGATTTATTGTTTTGTATATGGAATTTAGAATTTAAAGTATACATATTAAAATGGGATGTTATAGCATTATTTGCTATAACTTTTTTTATGCTCATATTTCTAAATAAGGGGGAAATGTATCATGAGGAAGATTTCAAAAGGGAAGTTGAGTAGTATAATTTTAGCAGTTATGCTGATGTTATCATTGCTAACAGGGTGTAGTAAACCAGAGGAAAATAATGATGTTAGTAAGATGAATAATGAAAAGGAAGTAGTTTTAGCAGCAGCTAGGGATTTGGCACCAGGTGAACAAGATGCTTATTACACAAGTTCTATACTTTATGTTTGGGAACCGCTAATAGGATTGGGTGATGATGGAAAACCAAAGGCAGAACTTGCAGAAAAGTGGTCAAATTCAGATGATTATAAAGAATGGACATTTACAATAAAGAAGGGTGTAAAATTTCATGATGGTGTAGATTTGAATGCAGATTCAGTAGTAAAAAACTTTGAACGTTATATGAATATGAAAACAAAATCCTCACCTTTTTATTCGTTTGATATAGAAAAGACATATCCTAATTTACTAAGTGTGGATAAAGTTTCTGACTATGAAGTTAAACTTACTTTTAGTAAACCAATATCAACTTTAATATACAACATGGCTAGATTTGGAAGTGCTATGTATAGTCCAGAGTGTTTTGATATAAAAACGGGAGATTTTACTAAATATGCACAAGGAACTGGTCCATTTAAGATAAAAGAAAGAGAAAAAGAACAATTTGTTTTGTTAGAGAGAAATCAAGACTATTATGGAGATAAAAGTAAAGTTAAAAATGTAAGAGTAAATGTAATTAAAGATGCACAAACTCGTTACACAGCACTTAAATCAGAGGAAATTATGGGTGTTATGGATTTAGGGGCTATTACTCCAGAGTTAGCTAGTGAGCTAATAAAGGATGAAAACTTTGAGATTAAAACATCTCCATCAACAATAACTCAATTTGTATCTACAAACGGTACTAGGGCACCATTTAATAATGTTAAGATAAAAGAAGCACTAAGTTTGTTGTTGGATAGAGAAACTATAGTAAATAAATTTTATGGAGGATATGGAACTCCCACTATGAATATATTGAATCAAGGTTCTCCTTTTGCTAAGGAAATTAAACCTGTTTATGATGCAGAAAAAGCAAAAAAAATCATAAAGGATGAGTTAAAAGGGGAAACAAAAGAGTTAGAGTTTATAATACCATCTTATGGTGTAGACCGTTATCCATACAAAACTGTAGCAGAGTATATACAATCTGTATTAAGTGAAGTTGGATTAAACTCTAAAATAACTATACTTGATGGAGCAGCTTTTAAGGAAGCACAAAAAACAGGAAATTATGATATAGCACTTCACACTCAAGGGCTTCCAAATGCAGAACCATTTTCTATATTTGATAGTTATATGAGAAGCACAGGGTCAAGTAATATAGCTTATTCATTGGGCTATAAAAATGAAAGAGCAGATGAATTAATAGGTCAATTAGAAAAAACAATGGACTTAGATGAAAGAAGTAAAATATATAATGAACTTCAAGATATATCAGCAGAACATCCATCAGCTATACCATTATTTGAAGATGTTAACTTAATTGCCTATAATAAAAAAATAACTGGGTACAAACCTACATTATATGGAACTACATTAGCAAATATGGAGTGGAGTAAGTAGTGAAAACACCATTTAAATATTTAATTAGAAGGATATTGATGACTATCCCTATTTTGATAGGAATAACTTTTCTAGGATTTATATTAGGGGTTATAGCACCTGGTGACCCAGCGGTTGAATATTTAAGCATGGATGGTATTTCTGCTCCTACAGATGAAGAAATAGAAAGAGTTAGAGAAGAATTAGGGTTAAATGATAATATTATAGTTCAGTATATTAATTGGACTAAAAAAGCTATGACTGGAGATTTAGGACTTTCCTATATCAAAAAGACATCTATCACAGAAGAGATATTAAGAAGGTTACCAATAACCTTCTCTTTATCTTTAATGGCTATATTTTTTGTTATAGTGTTATCTATACCACTAGCTATAATCATGGCTTTAAAAAAGGATTCAACGATAGATAAGATTGGCACTTTTGTATCATTGCTTCTGACATCTATTCCAGGGTTTTGGTTAGCTATTATCATGTTAAGTATATTTTGTGAGAATCTTAGATGGCTACCTACAAGTGGGTATGGTACAATTAAACATTTAATAATGCCTGGATTTGTTTTAGCAGCTGGAACTATAGGAACTGTAGCAAGGCTAAATAGAGCAACTTTAATAGAAAGTATAGGACAAAACTATATAACAGTGGCAAAAGCTAAGGGCCTGCCAAATAAAATAGTTATTTTTAAGTATGCTTTTTTAAATTCATTAATGCCTATTGTAACTGTTCTGGGAAATTATTTTGGTGCTATTTTAGGAGGCTCCACAGTGGTTGAGGTTATTTTTAGTATTCCAGGTATGGGAAGCTATGTAATACAAGGAATAATGAGTAGGGATTATCCAGTAGTGCAAGGATATGTGCTATTTACAGGGATTATATTTATAGTGTTTAATTTAATTGTAGATATATGTTACCTATTTCTTAATCCTAAAATGAGGGTTGGAGGTAAATAATATGGATAAATTTAAAGAAATGTTATTTATACATAAACTAGCTTTTTTAGTGCTAATAATTATGATACTTGTTGCAATGTTTGCACCAGAGTTAGCTCCATATGACCCTAATCAAGTACAAATGGAGGATAGGTTAATGGGGATTTCTAGAGAGCATATACTTGGAACAGATACTCTAGGTAGAGATATTCTAAGTAGAATATTATATGGAGCCAGAGTATCCATATCTTTAGCTTTTTTAGCAAGCCTATTAACAATGCTATTTGGTAGTTTTGTAGGTATAATAGCAGGATATTGTGGTGGTATAGTAGATACGATAATCCAGTCTATTGTAAATATATTTCAAGGTCTTCCCAGTCTTAGCTTTATGATTGCTCTTGCTGGAGTTCTTGGACCAGGTATAAAAAGTTTATTAATTGCAATAGTATTTACTTCCTGGGCTGGTTTTTCAAGAGTAGTTAGAGGAGAGGTATTAAAGGTAAAAGAAGAAAAATATGTTGAAGGTGCAAGAGCATTAGGTGCTAGTCATCTTTATATAATTTTGCACTATATAATTCCAAACATATTTGCTCCTTTTATAGTACTATTTACAATAAGGATAGGAAAAAGTGTACTTTCTATGGCATCGTTAAGTTTTTTAGGTCTAGGAATACAACCTCCACAAGCCGATTGGGGTGTTATGATAAATGATGCTAAGACTCATTTTAGAAGCTATCCAAATCTATTATTAGCACCTGGTTTTAGTATATTATTATTGTGTTGCAGTATAAATTTAATTGGAGATGCACTAAGGGATATGTTTGATGAAAAAAGCAACTCTTTAAGCCAATATCTTTAGAAGGAATAAAACTATGAATAGAGATATAAGTATAAAAGGTTTAAAAATTCATTTTAATACTAAAGAAGGAAAAGTAAAAGCTGTAGATGGAGTATCTAGAACCTTTCAAAGTGGTAGAATTACAGGAATTATTGGAGAAACTGGAAGTGGAAAATCGGTGCTAGGACTAGGAATTTTGAACCTTGTATCTAATAATTCAATTGTTTCAGGCAGTGTTTTATATGAAGAAAAAGATTTGCTAAAAATTAAAGAAAAGGAAATTAGAGAAATCAGAGGGAAAAAAATAGCGTTAATCCCCCAAAATCCATCAAGTTCTTTTAATCCAATATTGAAAATAGGAAGTCATATGAATGAACTTTTTTATTATCATGGAAAAGAGAAAAAGAATTCTTGCAAGAGTAAAAGTTTAGAGATATTAAAAAAATTCTTTTTCGCAAATAGTGAGTTGGTTTATAATTCGTATGGATTTCAGCTAAGTGGAGGTATGAGTCAAAGGGCATTGGCAGCTATAGGGACATCATTAAAACCTAACTGGATAATTGCAGATGAACCAACTAAAGGGTTGGATGCAATAATAAGAAAGCAAGTATATGAAGTATTTTATGATTTAAGAAATAATATGGGTGTTAGTATGATACTTATAACTCATGATTTAATGCTGGCTAAAAAGCTTTGTGATGAAGTTGTAGTTATGTATGCAGGTAAAATCATAGAAGAGGGTCCAAAAAATAGTATATTTAATAATCCACTACATCCTTATACAAGAGGTTTAATCGATTCACAGCCAAATGAAAAATTAATACCTATTGAAGGGATAGCACCAAGTTTAACAAACTTACCAAAAGGATGTAGATTTTCTCCAAGATGTAAGGTTGCAAAAAAAACATGTATTGATTATGAACCAAGACTATTTGATGTTAATGGTTCAAAGGTGAGGTGTTTTCTTTATGATAAAAGTTTGTAACCTTTATAAGGAGTTTAAAAGCGGAATAATCAATAAAAAGATAGTCAAGGCGGTAGATGATGTATCATTTGAAATAAAAGAAGGAAAAACATTAGGTCTTGTAGGAGAAAGTGGATGCGGAAAATCAACTTTATCAAGGCTTATTTTAAGACTTATTAAATCTGATGGAGGTAAAATTTATTTTAATGGTAGAGATATCAGTAATTATGATTTTTCTCAAATGAGGGATTTAAGAAAAGAGATGCAGATAATATTTCAACATCCAGATTCTGCCCTAAGCCCTAAAAAAACTATATATGGGAGCCTTGTGGAGCCATTAAAAATTCATAAACTCTACGAAAAGAATAAAGCAAGAGAATACATAATGGAATACTTAAGTTTTGTTGGGCTTAGTGAGGAAATTTTAAATAGATACCCACATCAAGTAAGTGGAGGACAAATACAAAGAGTTGCTTTAGCTAGAGTCCTTTTATTAAATCCTAAATTTATGATATTGGATGAACCTACATCAATGCTAGATGTATCTGTGCAAGCTCAAGTTATACAGGTTTTGAAGAAAGCTCAAAAACAGTTTAATATAACCTATTTATTTATATCTCATGATATAGACTTGGTAAAAGAAGTTAGTGATGAGGTTGCGGTCATGTTAAATGGCAAGATAGTTGAAACTATAGAGGCTAAGGAATTGTATAAAAGTGCAAAGCATGCTTATACTAAAGAGCTTATTGAGAATTTCACTAATTTTTAAAATATAGTAATCAATTGTTTAGTCAATCAATTATTACATTAGTAAGAGTAGTTTTTTGAGTATAGAAAATTACAAATCTTGTCCCTAACACTTTTAGAAAGGAAGATTAAGCATGTGTTATAAAAATATAGATTTTGAGAAAAAATGGCATGAGTATATTGAAAGTAAAGAAGGATATGCAAGAGAAAGAGCTTTTGATGATGAAGCGGAAAGAATATTTTTCAAAAAATTATCTCATAAATATGATGATAATCCAACACTTTATGATTATTCAAAAGAAGTATTTGATTTTATAGATGAGTTAATAGATGAAGGAAAAAATCTTATAGAAATTGGTGCAGGTACTGGAAAATTTACTATACCACTTTCTAAGAAATGTAAAGGTGTAATTGCTAATGATTTTTCAATAGATATGCTTAATGTGCTTGAAGGAAAGATTAGTGAACATAATATAACTAATATAGACACAGTACAAGGGAAATGGGAAGAGATTAATGTTGGGCATAGTGATTATATTTTATCTGTGAATTCTCTTTATCGAATTTGGGATATTAAAGATGCTTTGAGTAAGATGGATAAGTTAGCTAGAGAAAAAGTGATTATAGTGAGAACTATTCAAAAACCATTATTTAATGATTTGTATATGGATTTAGGTGATAAAGATAGAACTTGTCCAGATTATATATATATTCCAAATATACTACATTCTTTAAATATATGTGCAGATATAAAATTTATTGATGTTGAAAATGAAATTGAATTCAATAGTATAGAGGATATACTTTTTAAAATGGAAACAGAATTAAATAAAAAGATTAACATTAGTGATATGTTAGATAAGTATATAGACAATATGATAGAAAAAAGAGAAAACAAATATATTTTTAAACATAAAACTAAAGTTGTAATTATATACTGGAATAGTATAAGTTAGATTTATTAATATTATCAAAGCATAGAAACTCTTCTGAAAATATTTACAATCTCGACACATTATGCTACAATTATTTAGAATAAATAAAATTTAATAAGAATTACCTCATCTAATAAAAAGATTGAGGTAGAGGTCGCATTTACTAAGATTAATATTGAAGAGGTTGGAAGCCAATGAAGCAATATAAAAGGAGTAAGTGCCGAAGTGCTAGTGTCCAAAGCTAGTGCTGGGGCTGTATTTAATAAGTACAGCACTGTCATCAAAATTATCCCGAATTTTGATGGAGAGCTATCTTAACTAAGATAAAGGGAAGGTGTAGGTATATTGTATTTAGCGCATTTAGCTCAACATGTATCCATGTTGAGCTTTTTTACATCTATACAAAATAGGATAGAAAAGGGAAGCAATAATAAAATATTTTAATTTAAAAAGTGGGGAGATTAAAAATGAGCAGTTTAAAAAAGAAAAAGTTTACTATGCCACAGACACTTACTATAATATTTTTACTAATAGTAGTAATGGCAGTTCTTACTTGGATAGTGCCAAGTGGAAATTTTGAAAGGGTAGATATAGACGGAAGATCGGTTGTTGTAGCTGGAACTTATGAAAAAGCAGCATCAAATCCACAGGGAATTACTGATGTATTTACAGCACCTATAAATGGATTTATAGATGCGGCTGAAGTAGTTGGATTTGTTTTGATAGTTGGAGGAGCTTTTGGAATAGTTAATAAAACAGGAGCTATAGAAGCTGTTATAGCTCATACTGTAAATAAAATGAAGAGATTCCAATTTTTAATAATACCTATATCAATGATTCTATTTGGATTAGGTGGAACAACATTTGGAATGAGTGAAGAAACACTACCTTTTTATATGATATTTATTCCACTCATGACCAGTATGGGATATGATTCATTAACAGCAGTAGCGACAGTATTTATAGGAGCAACAGCTGGATTTGGAGCAGCTACTACTAATCCTTTCTCTGTAGGAATAGCACAAGCATTGTCACAAATAACACCAGGTTCTGGGATAGAGTTGAGAGTTGTTATGTTTATAATATATATGGCTATATCTATAGGATTTGTTATGATGTATGCCAATAAAGTTAAAAAAGACCCTAAAAAGTCTTTAGTACATGGTATATCATTGAATCAAGAATCAATGGCTAATACTGATACAAACATAAAAGAATTTACAAAAAGAGAAGCTATGGTAATAGCAATTTTCACAATAGGTATGGCAATTATGATATATGGAGTTTTAAAGCTAGGATGGTACATAACTGAAATTGCAATGATATTTACAGCTATAGGTATAATATCAGGAATAGCATCAGGGCTTAAACAAGATGACATAGTCAATTCATTTATAAGTGGAGCAGGAGATTTAATGACAGCAGGGTTATGTATAGCATTTGCACGTGGAATAGTAATAATAGCAGAAAATGGATTTATAATAGATACAATTTTAAATTCTGCCGCAAATTTATTAAATGGACTTCCAAAAACTATATTTATAAATTTAACTTTCTTAATAGAAGGTTTAATAGCATTTTTTATACCATCAGCATCAGGACTTGCATCACTTACAATACCTGTACTTGCACCACTTGGAGACTTAGTAGATGTATCTAGACAAATGATAGTTACAGCTTATCAATTTGGTATAGGTGTAACTAATTTAATAACACCTACATCAGGTGTTTTAATGGGAGCACTAGCAGTAGCTAATATTCCTTGGTCAAAGTGGGTTAGATTTGTAATGCCTTTAATGGTAGTATTAACAATTACTGTAATGGTATTTTTAACAATAGGATTATTTGTTGGATTCTAATAGGAGGTATATTATGATTGAAAGTATAAAGAAAAGAGCTTATGAGATAGAGAATGAACTGGGAAAAGAAATTGAAGAAGTATGTGATTTTATATTTAACAATCCAGAGTTAGGAGAAGAAGAATATATATCATCAAAGTACTTAGTAGAGAAAATGAAGGAATATGGATTTGATACAACTTATCCGTACTGCAATATGGATACTGCTTTTAGAGCAGAGCTAGGGGATAACGATGGTCCAACTATAGCATTTTTAGCTGAGTATGACGCACTACCTGGATATGGGGAAAATAAAGAACCAGGTCATGCTTGTGGACATAACTGGATTGCTGCATCTACATTAGGTGCTTGTATCGTACTAAGTAAGTTAAAAGAAAATTTTAAAGGAAAAATTGTACTAATAGGAACACCAGCTGAAGAGACAACAGGAGGAAAGTGTGATTTAGTTAAAGCAGGAGCTTTTGATGATGTTGATGTAAGTTATCAGATGCATATAGAAGCTTTTAATAACATAAACTGCAAGGCTTTGGCAATAGACTCAATAGAGTTTAGTTTTGAAGGTGTATCAGCACATGCAGCTAGCCACCCTCATATGGGAGTTAATGCATTAGATGCAGTACAACTTACTTTTGCAGGAATAAATGCACTAAGACAGCATGTAAAATCAGATGTTAGAATACATGGGATAGTTTCAAATGGAGGAGAAGCTCCAAACATAGTTCCAGAAAAAGCAGCCTGTGAGTTTTTCGTAAGAGCTGCTGAAAGAAGTTATTTAGATGAAGTAACTAAAAAAGTTATAAACTGTGCGAAAGGTGCAGAGCTAATGACAGGAGCTAAACTTTCTTATAGATACTTTGAAAATTCTTTTGACAACATAATTAATAATAAGGTGCTTCAGAATATAACAAAGAATAATTTAATTGAAGCAGGTATAACGGATATATTAGAAGGAAAAGAGGGGCCAGTAGGTTCTACAGATATAGGAAATGTAAGCCAAGTTTGTCCTACTATGTATACAGAAATAGCTCTAGACATAAATCCAATGGTATATGTTCATGAAAAAGAGTTTTTAAATTATGCAAATTCTGAGGAAGCTTATGATAAACTCCACAAAGCAGTAAAGGCAATGGTAGGATGTGCGTTAGAAATTTATCTAGAAGATGGACTACTTGATGAGATTAAGAAAAATCACTTAAATTAAAAATAAAACAAAGGGGTATTACCGAAAAGTTGGTAATACCTCTTTATTTTTTGATAGAAGTCATATTTTTGTAGATTCTATAGATAAAGTTATATTATTTATCTAATCTTAATCATATAATAATATTTCTAAGTCAATATTAAATAAAAATAAGTAATCTATCAATTTGGCATAACTTTTGCTTTATACTAAGTTAAAAGATTTTGAACTATATTAGAACTATTAAAATCTCACATAATATAAACAAAAGAAAGGATAGATTTATAATGAAAACAATAGCAGTAGTAACTGATGGATTATCTAAATTAGAATGTTTTTTAAATAAAAATCTAAAGCTAATATTTAAAGATAAAGTAAAAATAAAAAATTATTATTTAAATAGAATAACAGAAGAAGAATTGATAAAAGATGACATAATATTAGTAATGATAGATGATAGAGTATTAAAAATAAAAAAATATGTAAAGGATGTCTCAAAAATAATAACTATAAACAGGAGTATAAAGCAAAGGGATATATACAAGTTATTTTCATTACCAGAAGGAATAGATGTATTAGTAGTAAATGATAATAACCATACTGTATTAGAAACAATATCTAATTTATACAATATAGGAATAAATCACTTAAATTTTATACCATATAATCCTAATGAAGAATATAGACACATTAAGATAGCTATAACACCAGGAGAGAGAGAGTTAGTTCCTGAATATATTAAAGAAGTTATTGATTTAGGACATAGATATATTGATAGTTCAACATTTATTCAAATAATAGCAAAGCTTAAACTAGATGATAAAGAAATTACTGAAAGGTTAATTAAATATACAGATGAAGTGATTAGTTTATATTCAGGTATAAATACTAAATATAAAGAACTTACTATAAAAGCAGATGAATTAAACTCTATAATAAACCTATCAAATTTAGGTATGGCAATGATATCAGAGAAGGAAAATATAATTATTTGTAATGATAGTTTGAGTGATACACTAGATATTCAAAATGATATTATAGGAAAAAATATAGATGAACTAGAGAATGAAAATATTAAAAAGATTTTTAGATTAAGTAAGGCACATGATGAAGTTATAAAGTTTAATAATAAATATTTAAATGTAAATAAGTATAATATAGAAAGTTTTGGAAGGGTGACTGGATATTATTTTTGTATTCAAGAAATAACTTACATAAGGAAATTGGAACAAAACCTATCAAAGAAGCTTAGAGAAAAAGGGCAAGTTGCTAGGTATACCTTTGATGACATAAAAACAGTATCAGTAAAAATGGAAAGAACTAAAGAGCTAGGTATGAAAATAGCGGAATCTGATTATACAGTTCTTATAACTGGAGAAAGTGGAACAGGAAAAGAACTCATGGCTCAGTCTATTCATAATGCATCACCAAGACATAGTCAACCATTTATAGCTATAAACTGTGCAGCTATGCCAGAAAATTTACTTGAAAGTGAACTTTTTGGATATGAAGAGGGTGCTTTTACAGGTGCTTTAAGAGGAGGAAAAAAAGGTTTATTTGAGCAAGCTAATAATGGAACTATATTTTTAGATGAAATAGGAGACATGCCTATATATTTACAAAGCAAATTACTTAGAGTATTACAAGAGAATCAAGTCATGAGAGTTGGGGGAGAAAATGTAATAGACACTGATGTTAGAGTAATTGCAGCTACAAATAAAAATTTATTAGAAATGATAAAAAAAGATAGGTTCAGAGCTGATTTATATTATAGGATAAATGTATTGCCTATAAACATACCACCTTTAAGGGAGAGAAAAGAAGATATAGAAGTTATGTTAAAGTATTTTATGAAAAGGAAGAGGGAAATTAGTCAAGATGTTCAAGACATTATTAATGCATATGAATGGCCAGGGAATATAAGAGAGTTAAAAAATACAGCTATGTATATTAACATTATGAGTTCTGAGCATGTTATTTTAATCAATGACCTACCTCATAACCTATTAAATATAACTGAAGATTATAGTAAAGAAATAAGTACATTAAAAGATAGAACATCTATAGAAAAAGTAAGGTTAGTAATGGAATGCTTAAAAAATGCCAATAACCTTAATAAAAACATAGGTAGAAATGGTATTGTTAATTCAATAAATGAATTAGGTTATAATATAACAGAAGGTGAGGTAAGGGGAATACTTAATATACTTAAAGAACTAGATTTGATAATATGTGAATCAGGTAGAAAGGGAAGTGAGTTAAATAGAAGAGGGAAAAATATATTAAATAGTATTTAATAGGTCAATAAAAAGGAAAATATAAATGCCTATTTTGCCCATTAATTAGACTTAAGACTATTCAAAAAAGCCGAATTAAACAGGATTAAAATAAAATGTAAATTAGTAGAATGATTTATATAACTGCTGCCTTAGAAAAAGTATTTTAAAAATAAATTAGAATTTTTAAATAAATAAAATATTGGTATGCTACTTGCTCTTTAACAGAGAAGTAGCATTTTTTATTGTTCATAAATAATTTAAGGGGTGAAGAAAGTGATTAAAAAGAAATATCCAGTAATAGGAATATCAGGAAACTTATTAATTGATGAAGGGGGGATGTTTCCTGGTTATGAAAGGGCTTATGTAAACAATGACTATATACAGTCAGTAGTTATGTGTAAAGCTATACCATATATTGTACCAATTGTATATGATGATGAGATTATAAAGGAACAAGTATCAAATATAGATGCACTTATACTATCAGGAGGGCAAGATGTAAACCCTCTCATATGGAAAGAGGAACCTCATAATAAGCTAGGTGCAATATCACCCAAAAGAGATGGTTTTGATATGAAGTTATTAAAACATGCTTTAGATATGAAAAAACCAGTGTTAGGTATATGTAGAGGGGAGCAAATAATAAATGTAACTGAGGGAGGAAGCTTATATCAAGACTTATCTTTAATTGAAGGAGCTTACATAAAACATAATCAGCAACATTTATCTAATATACCTACACATACAGCGCAGATAAAAGAGGGTACAAAGTTGTATGAAATATTAGGAGAAAAAGAAATCTTAGTTAATAGTTTCCATCATTTAGTTGTCAATAAGGTAGCTCCAGGATATATTGTTTCAGCTACTGCTAAAGATGGTTTAGTTGAAGCTATAGAAAAGGAGGGAAATGAGTTTGTAATAGGTATACAATGGCATCCAGAAATGATGACTAAGGATTGTGATAATATGAAAAAAATATTTATGGCGATAGTTAAAGAAGCATCTAAAGAAAAATAATTATAACTATATTTAAGTTGGGTTTGGAGGAATAACAATGAAAAAAAGCGTTAAGTTAGGTTTCTGGAGTATTGTATTATTAGGGATTAATGCAATAATAGGGTCAGGTATATTTGGTTTACCTGGAGATGCTTATACAAATATAGGTCCAGCAAGTATATTAGTACTAGTTTTTTGTATGTTTTTAGCTGTCTCTATTGCTTTATGTTTTGCTGAAGCAGGGAGTTGGTTTGATACTGATGGAGGGCCATATCTTTATGCAAAAGAGGCATTTGGAGATTTTATTGGGTTTGAAGTTGGATTTATGAAGTGGATAGTTAGTATGATTGCTTGGGCGACTATGGCAAACTTTTTTGCAGTTACACTATCATCTATATGGCCTCAAGCAGCCGAGCCACTTATTAAAAATATAATAATTGGTATATTAGTTGGAGGGCTTGGGCTTATAAATTTTATGGGAATGAAGCAATCTAAGCATTTAAATAATATAATGACTATAGGAAAATTATTACCAATAGTTTTATTTATAGCTATAGGTTTATTCTTTATAAAAGGTTCTAATTTTACACCATTTGTAATAATACAAAAAGGTCAAAGTACATCATCAGCTTTTGTAGCAGTATCAATAACTTTATTTTATGCTTTTACAGGGTTTGAATCTTTAGCTGTTGCAGCAAAAGATATGGAGAATCCTAAGAAAAATGTACCTAAGGCATTAGTGATGGTAATGTTTGTGGTATCAGTAATATATATGCTTATATTGGGGATAAGTATAGGTGTATTGGGAGATGGATTAAGAGGGTCAGCGACTCCTGTTGCAGATGCTGCTATTAAAATGTTAGGTCCTATAGGTGGATATATAATTACAATAGGGACTATAGTATCTGTTGGAGGTATAAATATTGCATCATCTATATTTACACCAAGGTCTGCTGCTGCTTTGGTTGAGCAAGGATTAATGCCTAAGTCTATAAGAAAAACTAATAAAAATGGAGCTCCATATATAGCAATTATAGTATCTGTTATAGGAACTTTATTAATAGCATGGTCAGGGTCATTTACAACATTATCTCAAATAAGTGTTGTATCTAGATTTATTCAATATATTCCTACCTGTCTAGCTGTATTAATATTAAGAAAGAAGTATGCTGGTAAAGACATAAACTTTAGGATACCTGGAGGAGCAATTATACCAATATTTGCAGTAGCTATAAGTGTAGTATTATTGATAAAAGCAGGTATTGATGAACCAATGAAGATAGTTTGGGGACTAGGTGGTATGATAATTGTAGTTCCTATATATTTCTATATGACTAAGGTATACTCAAAGAAATATAATGATATTGAAGTCAAGTAATCCTTATAATTATTAGATAGTAAAATTACGAGGATTGTAATAAATTTTCTATCTATAAATTGGATGCAGAAATATAATCATGTGAGTGATTTTTTTGTACTTTAGCTCCAGTATTGAAA
Organism: Clostridioides sp. ZZV14-6150; assembly: GCF_020657875.1. NCBI lineage: Bacteria > Bacillati > Bacillota > Clostridia > Peptostreptococcales > Peptostreptococcaceae > Clostridioides > Clostridioides sp. ZZV14-6150. The sequence goes on from NZ_JAGWDA010000011.1 coordinate 23,980, forward strand.
TTAACAAAGAATTATATTTATATGTATTTCATAAGGATACTTTTGAATTGAGGATAAGCGGTATAACATTTTGGTGTTATACCGCTCTTTGCATAAATAACTTTATTTTTTTACTGATCTAGTTGCATAAAATGATGGAATATTAAATTCATCTAATAAGAGATGTCTATAAAGAAGAAACTGTATGTACAAAGAAAGGAGTAGAGTATAAAATAGAGTTTAAACTAAAACTTATAAAATTGTATGGTTAAAATAAGGAGCAGATAAAAATGAAAGTATTAATTTCTATAGATTCCTTGAAAGGAAGTTTATCTTCAATCGAGGCAGCAAATGCAATAAAAAAGGGAATATTAAAAGTAAAAAAAGATGCAGAAGTAAAAATATTGCCACTTGCAGATGGTGGTGAAGGGACAGTAAATGCTTTAGTTCAAGGAATGAATGGGAAAAAAGAAACTATAGAGGTTACTGGACCCATAATTAAGAAAGTAAATGCGACATATGGATTATTAAAAGGTACAAATACAGCAATAATAGAAATGGCTCAAGCCTCAGGATTAACATTAGTTCCAACTGAATTTAGAAATCCTTTATATACCACGACTTATGGTGTTGGAGAAATAATAAAGGAAGCAATAAATAAAGGCTATAGAAACTTTATAGTTGGAATAGGTGGAAGTGCTACTAATGATGCTGGGGTAGGTATGCTTCAAGCTTTAGGATTTGAGTTTTATGATGAAAACAACAACTTAGTAGGGTTAGGTGGAACAGTTTTAAATGAAATAAGACATATAAAAGTAGATAATAGATTAAAAGAATTAGATGAATGTAATTTTAAAATAGCTTGTGATGTAAACAACCCACTGTTTGGAAAAAATGGAGCTGCGTACATATATGGACCTCAAAAAGGTGCGACACCAGAAGTAGTTGAACAATTAGATAATGGACTTAGAAATTTTTCTAAGGTAGTAAAAAGTAACCTAAATAAAGATGTAGCTAATGTAGAAGGCGTAGGAGCAGCAGGTGGATTAGGTTTTGCATTTTTAGCGTTTTTAAATTCAAAATTAGAATCAGGAGTAAAAATAATATTAGATGAAATTAAATTAGAAGATGAAATAAAATGTGTAGACCTTGTTATAACAGGTGAAGGTAGATTGGACAATCAAACTGCTATGGGCAAAGCGCCAATAGGAGTTGCAAAACTAGCCAAAAAGTATGGAGTAAAAGTAATAGGTTTAGCTGGGGCAACGACAGAAGATGCAGTTAAGTGCAATGAAGAAGGGATAGATGCTTATTTTTCTATAGTAAATAGGGCTATGACAATTGAAGAAGCAATGGATAAAGAAACTGCAAGTAATAATATGACTGCTACAACAATACAAATATTTAATCTTATAACTAGTATACAACAGACAAAAAATAAGTAGTATTTAAAAGTAAGTGGTATTAAAATTAAGATATATTGAGTAAAAAGAAAGCTGTCACATATGAATTTAGATTTTTTCAGTGTGACAGCTTAATTTATTTTGTATTAATAATTTTAATAATATGTATTGTGAACAAATTAATGAATTTAGATGCTTTGAATAAGATAAGCTATTCTATTCATAAAACTACTATAACTATCTGCTTTAGTGAGCTCTTTTACATTATTCCACTCAGATAGTATTTCAATAAAACTTTCAAATATGTAATTGAATCTTTCTTTTTCTTTTTCGTTTATAGGTATCATGGCTATAATTTGAACTTTTTCCTCTCCCCATTTAACTGGTTTATCGTTTACAATTAAACAGACTCCAGTTTTTAAAGCATTCATTTTCATACTATGAGGAATTGCTACATTGTTATTAAACGCAGTTGAAGACATATTTTCTCTTATAAGAACGTCATCTATATAGTTAGGCTCAACATATTTATTTTCATATAGTACATTTCCCATAAATCTTATATAATCTTTAGCACTGTCTAAATATATGTTTTTCATAAATAAAGATTCACTGAAGTACATTTCTAAATGATTTTGTACAGTAAGTATATTTTTTCTTTCCTTAATCTGAATAAATTTACTTTGAATATTGTCATAATCTTTTCTGTTTGGATAAGGATTTATATAGACAAAAGGTAGAGGACATCTATCACTAATTGGTAAGGTAGTAATAACCATATCTACTTTGCTATCAAAGTCTAGATTATGAATGTCTGAAAAAATCTGAATAACTTCTATAGATTCATTAAATCTTTTTTCGAGGTCTCTCACTATTTTGAGTTGTAAGTCATAGTAATTTGGAGTAATTAATGCACAGAGAACTTTATCTTCTAGTAGTTTTTGCCTATCAAAAAATGAGCCTACATGAAGAGATATATATGATATCTCATCTTCATCTATCTTTATATCCTCTAAAATTTGAATTTGATTACAAATATAAACAGAAATATCATATATTAGAGGATAGGAATCTTTTAACTTTTGAGGTATTTGATTTCTCAAAACTTGATTATTATTGGCCCTACTTACTAAGTTTTTTACATGAAGAGTAAATCTCACAACGAATTCATCATCAGATAAATCTATAAAATATAAATCATATACATTTTTAATTATTTTTTTAGTTAAATCAACGAAATGTTCATTTATATAATTAGATAATGATTTAGTATCCATTTGATGGTAGTTTAAGACTGTGGTTTTGTTTGTTAACTGAAATACTAAATAATATAGTTCTGCACTAGTTAAAGTTATATCGTATTCAGACTCTAAAAAGCTCGATATATCTTTTGCTATATTTATATCTATATTATTGTCTATGTAGTTTACTACTTCACCTGATTCTATGTAATTATTCTTTTTTATCCTATCTATGGTTATCATTAGATGAAGAAGTATGTTATTTATAGCATATTCATTTGTAAATAAATTGTACTTTTTTAATATATGTATTACATTTTCCTTTAGTTTAGTTAGATTATATTCCTGATATATTTTTTGAACATCAAATAAACTTAAAAAGTCACTTCCTGTTTCTTTAAATATTATAGAACTCATTAATTTGCGTTTTGAAGACTCATCTCCAACTAGTTTTAGTAAAAATCTTGATTGTTTTATTTTTAAATTATAATTTTCTATAAATTTATTAGCTTTGACTATATCACCTTCAATGGTTGCTGAGCTAACAAATAATTCTTCACTTAAATCAAATATATTAATTCCTTTACTGTTAATGATAAGTTCCTTTAAAATTAAATTTAACCTATTAGCAGGTGATGCATTTTCTGAACTATCAATTTTAGTTTGACAACTACTATTAAGATTTACTTTATATCCTTTTTTAGAGGACAATATAATTTCACCAGTAGAATTAATCTCATTTACATATTTTCTAATTGAACGTGTTGATACGTTAAGATAATTAGCTATTGTAGATGAATCTATCCAATCATGTTGCGTTTTTATGAAATTTAAAAATAACTCTTTTTTAGATGTTTTCATCAATATCCCCTCACATAGTTTTTAAAATAAAATCTGTATGATATGATATATTGTATAATTGAATGTACGTATTATAAAGTACATTATACTATATATTAACATGTCTAGTTAAGAGTAAATGATTTCCTATTGTTAGGAACTATATTTATGTTAAAGGAACTTATTTAGGAAGTACAATATAAATATAATCAAATAAAAATAAAAAAAATTCATTAAGAAGTAAATTAATGAATGAAGATATTGGAGGTATTATTATGAAAAATATAAGAGTGTTATTAGCATGTGGTTCAGGAGCAAGTACAGGGTTTATGGCAACTAGTATGAGAAAGAGTGCAAAGAAAAAGGGGATAGAAGCAGATATAAAGGCTAGAAGTGAGTCAGAAATAGATAAATATTTACCAGAGATAGATTGTTTATTATTAGGGCCACATCTAGACTATATGAAAGATGAGATTCAAAAAAGAGCAGATGAGTATAACGTTCCAGTAGCATGTATATCTAAAATTGCATACGGGAGATTAGATGGTGCAAAAGCTTTAGAAGAAGCACTAGAGCTAATATCAAATAAATAAAATATTTATAGGGAGATTATTTATGAATAAATTTATAGATTTATATACATACTTGCTACTGAATTTTAATATAGGGAGTTTAGATATTATTATTAGAAATATAAGTTTTCTCATGGGTCATATACTTATGTGTGGTGGATTTGCAATGCTTATAAAGTTTGATATTGGAATGAGTCCTTTAGATGCAATATTAATCCATATTGAAAATAACTTTAAATATTCATATAAAGTTTTAAAAACTACAGTAGATGTACTATTTTTAATTCTAGGTGTATATTTAGGTGGAAATTTAGGATTTGGAACTCTATTTTACATATTATGTACAGGGACCACAATTTCAATTTTTAGTAAATTAATCTCTACTAATAAAAAAATATACTTTTCAAATATATAAACTGATAAATGGATAAGTATGAGATATATCTGTGAATCGTATTCAATAATTTAAGTCGCTTGAAGACTGAAAATCTTGTAATTGCTCAATTTTGATGATTGAGCAATTACTTTTTTATTGTGATATAACATAATGATAATATAATAAACTAAAGTATAAAATTATAATATTATAAATTTATATATATAGACATTGACTAAATCATAATTGTGTATAAAAATAAGTAATTAAGAGGTAATATATTATTATAATATGTGATAAATTTAGACAAATAAAACCTATATATAAGGAGAGCGAAAATATGATAATTGAGTTAAATAAAAGAAATTCTGAAAATCTAACAAAAACAGAAATGGAAATAATTAAATTTATAAATCAAAATGAGTCGATATTATCAGAATTGTCCATAGTAGAGATTGCTCATGAAACATATTCGTCTCCAGCAACTGTTTCAAGAGCAATTAGAAAATGTGGTTTAAATGGATTTAATGAACTTAGATATAGATTGACAGTAAAAGATGAAAATAATGATATACACAATATGGGGGATATAATAAACAAGTCTTTTATAGAAGCACAACGAGTTATAGAACAAATATCTTTAACTACACTAATTAATATAATAAAAACTATAAATGAATCTAGTAAGATATACGTCCTAGCAAGAGGTCTTACTGAATATGTAGCAAAAGAGTTTAGCCTTAAGTTACAATTGCTTGATTTCAATGTGTTTTTCATAAATGACCCTAATATAATGAAAATAAAATCTAAATCAATGAAAGAAGATGAACTTATAATCATATTTTCGTTGAATGGAAATACTAAAGAACTTGTAGAATCAGCACAAAATGCCAATTTAGGTGGAGCCAAAGTTATAACATGTTGTTGTAGTGAAAATGCAAAACTTATAAAGTATTCTGATTTATATATTGTAGGATATAAGCATTATCATATATCTATATCTGAATATGAAGTGTCTTCTAGGTTGCCCCTGTACATTATATCTAGGATAATTATAGATTATATGGTCAAATATAATAATTCTGGAAATTAAATTGAAAAAGTCTATGAAAATCTATTTTCTATTTATGAAAAGATTTTCATAGGCTTTTTTATTATAATGAAAACATACACAACAGAAGTAAGGGGGAAGACAATGATATATACATTAACCACGAATCCAGCAATAGATATGAACATATCTACTAATGGTATAAAAAGTAAATTAGTAAATCGTACATCAAATGCTACATATTCTCCTAATGGAAAAGGTTTAAATGTAACATTTGTACTAGGTCATTATGGTATAGAGTCTAAGATATTAGGTTTTTTTGGAGGATTCTCAGGAAAATATATAGTTGAAGAAAGTGAAAAGAAAGGGTTTGATGTACTACCTACATGGGTAGAAGATACAACTCGTATAAATATATTTTTAAATGATGGAAATGATGAGTTTAAATTTGTAAACTCTGGGTCATATGTAAATGCAAAGCAAAAATTAGACATGCTAGAGAAGCTAGAGTCATTAGAAGATATAAGTTATTTGTCAATAAGTGGAAGTTTACCACCTGGTATTGATGAGAATTACTATGAAGATATATTTGAGATTTGTAAAAATAAGAATATAAAAACAATACTTGATATAAGTTCGCCGAAATTAAATGAATTATTAGAATATAATCCATATTTGATAAAACCAAATGATGAGGAAATCAAAGATATATTTGGAATTATCGTAAGAGATGAAGAGGATATTAAGGATGTACTTAAGTTTCTACATTTAAAAGGAGCTCAAAATATATTACTAACATTAGGAGAAAAAGGTTCTTATTTTTACAATGGAAAAGCAATTTATTATGCTAGTGCTCAACCAGTTACAGTTGTTAGTTCTGCATGTGCTGGTGACTCTGCATTAGCTGCTTTTTTAAGTATATGGCTAGAAAATCCAGAAGATATTGAAGATGCATTAAAAAGGTCTGCGGCAACGGGTGCAAGTGTGGCTGAAAGTAATGGTATAGGTAATTTGGCGAATGTAGAAGATTACATAAAAAATATAAAAGTAAGAAAGGTGGTATAAAAATGGGGAAGAAGATAATCCTTGGGGTAACAGGTTGTCCAACTGGAATTGCTCATACATTTATGGCAGAAGAAGCATTAAAAAAATCAGCTAAAGAATTAGGATGTGATATAAAAGTTGAAACAAATGGCGCCATAGGTGTAGAGAATAAATTAACAGCAGAAGATATCGAAATGGCAGATGCAATAATAGTTGCTTGTGATAAAAACGTTGATATGGATAGATTTAATGGAAAACCAGTAATAGAGGTGCCTGTAAAAGAAGGTATACACAAAGCTAGTGAGCTTATAAAAAAGTGTATTGATGGTAAAGTACCAGTTAGAAAAGGAAGTACATCAAGTAACAAATTTACAGAAGAAGGTAATTTATCGTTTGGTCAAAAGTTATATAAGGACTTAATGAATGGGGTATCTCATATGCTACCTTTAGTAGTAGCAGGTGGAGTGCTAACTGCTATATCATTTTTGTGGGGAATTTATTCATTTGACCCAAATTCAGAACAGTATAATCAGATAGCAGCTACATTAAAATCTGTTGGTGGATATTCTATGAATTTGATGGTTCCTGTATTAGCAGCATTTATAGCTCAATCTATATCAGGTAGACCTGGTATGTTGGCAGGGCTTGTTGGAGGAATGATATCGTTTGACACAGGTTCAGGGTTCTTAGGTGGAATTATATCAGGATTTTTGGCAGGTTATGCAGTTAAATTATTCGTGTATTTATTGAGAAAATTACCAAGACAGTTGGAAGGACTTAAATCGATTTTTATAATTCCTATAGTCAGTGTAGGTGTTGTTGGTATATCTATGTTGTTACTTGGAGGACCATGTTCAGCACTTAATAATGCTATGATGAATTTCCTTTCAGGATTACAGAACTCAAGCCCTATAATCTTGGGATTAGTAATAGGGTGTATGTCAGCATTTGATATGGGAGGTCCAGTAAATAAAGCAGCATATGTAACTGGAACTATGCTTCTAGGTCAAGGAAACTACTTATTCATGGCAGGTGTATCTGCAGCTTGTATAACACCACCATTAGTAATAGCTATAGCATCTACTTTATTTAAAAATAGATTTACAGAAGAAGATAGAGCAGCAGGACTGATTAATTATATACTAGGTAGTACTCATATAACAGAAGGAGCGATACCTTTTGCGGCAAAGAATCCACTGAAAGTCTTGCCAGTACTTATGATTGCATCATCAATATCAGCGATTTTAACTTACATAATGAAAATAGAGGTACCAGCTCCACATGGAGGATTTTTAGTCTTAGGATTAGTAAATAAGCCACTTTTATGGGTAGGATGCATACTTGTAGGTTCATTAGTAGGAGCAATACTTTATATGATGGTTACACCTAAGGTAGTAAATAACAATAATACTACAGAAAATACAAATGAAATTAAAAATGGACATAAAAATGAAAATAAAAATACAAATACAAAATTGGAAAACGTATCTAATAACATATCTTTGTATAACGAAGAAACAGTAGTTTTAGATGTTAAAGGAAAAAATAAAACAGATGTAATTGATGAAATGGTTGAAATACTTGATAAATCGGGTGTTCTTTTAGATAAAAATAAATTTAAAGAAGAAATTCATAAGAGAGAAGAAATATCATCTACAGGTTTTGGTATGGGCATAGCGATACCACACGCAAAAACAGATGCAGTAAAAGTACCACGTGTAGCAGTTGGTGTATCAAAAGAAGGGTTTGATTTTGAATCGGAGGATGGAAGTCCAGTACATATTATATTTATGATAGCAGCTACAGATAATGGTGATAATTTACACTTAAAGACATTGTCTCAACTATCTGCAAAGCTAATGGATGAAGAATTTTTAAATGCGCTAATAAATAGTAAGACAAGCATAGAAATAGTATCAAAATTAAATAATGAAGAAATTAAATCATTATAAATATATAGGAGGATGAATTATGGCATTAGTGACAACTAAACAAATATTATTAGATGCACAAGAAGGGCATTATGCAGTAGGAGCATTTAATGTTGAAAATATGGAGATGGTTATGGCAGTAATAGAAGCTGCTGAAGAACTTAAATCACCTGTAATACTACAGACAACACCTTCAACAATAAAGTATGCAGGATTGGATTATTATTTAGCAAATGTAAAGGTAGCATCAGAGAAGGCAAGCGTTCCTGTAGCAATGCACTTAGACCATGGTTCAAGTTTTGGGCTAGCAATGCAGGCACTTAGAGTTGGATATACTTCTATTATGATTGATGGTTCTCATGAAAGTTACGAAGATAATATATCAGTATCTAAAGCTGTTGTAGATGCATGTACACCTTCAGATATACCTGTTGAAGCTGAATTAGGTAAAGTTGGAGGTAAGGAAGACGATTTAGATGGTGGTGATGGTGGAGCATATACAGACCAACTAGAAGCAAAAGAATTTGTAGAAAGAACAGGGGTATCATCTTTAGCAGTAGCAATAGGTACGGCACATGGGTTATATAAGGGAGAGCCAAAGCTTGATTTAGATAGATTATCTGAAATTAGAGAGGTTGTATCAGTTCCATTAGTGTTACATGGTGGGTCTGGAATACCAGATGAGATTATTAAAGAATCTATAAAAAGAGGAATTTGTAAGGTTAATTATGCAACAGAGTTAAGGATTGCTTATAGTAATGGGGTTAAGGATGTGCTTAATTCTGACCCAGAGGTAATTGACCCTAAAAAATATGGTAAAAAAGGTTTAGATTCGGTTAAAGAATTTGTTAAGAGTAGAATGGAAGTTTGTGGATGTGTAGGAAAAGCAGTAGGGGCAGTGGAGTGTTATCAATAAAACCTAATCATAAATAAAAATAAAGTAAGAGGTCTATAATAAACCTCTTACTTTATTTTATATATTTAAGAGAGTAAGTGAGCAATATGGAATAAAGAAGATATTATTAATATAATAAAAATCTCTTCTTTCATTTTAATTTAATAGTAAAAAGACCATAATAGAGGAATAGTTATTAAAGTAGATGCTACTTCAATGATGAATATATGATAAAATAATTTTGTAGAGTATATATAATAATTATAAAATAAGATTGTTATGTTAATTTTTAAAATTAAAAAGTATAATAAAAAAGAAAATTTGATAATTATTTAGAGTGCTTTTTAATTGAGTGTAAAAAGTTACCAATTATTAAGAAGTATAACTAAAATATATATTCAAATTATTTTATGGAAAGTCGTATATAATTATAGATAAATTAAGACATAAAGCAGATAAGAGATTAGTATGAAAAGCAAATTTTTAGATGCAATTCAGTGATTCTGTTAATCAAGTAGATAAATGAAAACTAGAAATGAAAATTAGTTTAAAATAGTTATAAGATAACTTTAATTCATTAATGTAAAGAGCTTTTGAAGGAGAATTATTTAGCTAAGTAATATTACATAATAAATATGAGGTGATTAAATGAGAAATATACCAGATGAGATTAAAAACTCAATAATAAATATATTTCCAAAAGAAAATACTATGGCCATCATAATATTTGGTAGTTATGGAACAGATAGGCATACATCAGAAAGTGATATAGATATAGCATGGATTCCTATCAAAAAAGTATCAATTACAGAGCTTGCAACGAAAACAGAGGCTCTAAGAAATATATTAGATGTTGATGTAGACTTAAAGATTGTTACAGATAACTATACAATAGCACTTAGAAAGGCTATTTTAGAAGGTGATGTTATTTATGAATCTAAAGATTTTAAGGATTATATAAATAATTTCTATTTTGAAAATAGTGATGTAATAGATATCTTAGATTGGAGGGATATGTATGGTAATTAGAAATAAATTGTCTTGGAGTTCAATAGAAGAAGTAAATAGAGATTTTGGTTCTTGTTTATATGATTTGCAAAACTTCAAAATACTATATACTAAAGAAGAAATGCCTGAATTATGGGCTAGATATATAAAAGAAGGTTTTAAAAGCTATATGGTATCATTTCTAGAATTAACAAAAGCAATGCTGTATTATAAATCAACTAATTTAAATATAAAATCTAAGACCTTCTATGATTATCTCTTGGCTTGTGAGTATCATAACTTATTGCCCCAAAATTCTTCTATTGTTATAGAAACACTTAGAAAGTTAAGAAATGATGATTCTCATGGATATGATATACCAGAGTTTGAAGATATGTATGAGTTGTTTACAGAAAACGAAGAGGTATTTGTTAGTATAAGAAATACTTGTAAAAAATGATTTTTAGGGAGACGCATTTTAACTAAGATGTAAAGGAAAGAAAAACCTTGAGTAACTTTGAGTTTTTAAAAGAAGTTAAATAAAATGTATCAGAGATAAGTTAGTAGTAGCAATTGGCTAATATCTTATTTGATTATAATAAAATAACAATACGACCTCTTAATACAGCTTTAGAATTTAAATTTATATTAAGAGGTTGTATTTAATTAAATTAATACAAATGTTGTATAATTAAATCATAAATACTAAAAGTTAATGAAGCCAAAATAGAAAATATCATTATACAAATATATGCATATAAATTTATTATAAAGATTAATAAATCATATATTATTTACAATTTATTAAGAAGAACTAGATGTACTCCTATTATATTGAGATATGAAACCTTTAGGCATTTTACTTATAAAATACACAACCATAATACAAGACAAAGGCTTGTCTACTATATTGCTAAGGATTCTTGGAAAGAATGCAGCAGTAAATATCTTCTGACCAGACTGAACTAAAAAACCGACCAATAAATCAGCACCACTTCCACTTAAACCACCAAACAATAAAACTGAAATAGGAGTACCAATTAAAGGACAAACAACAGATAGAATTAGTCCTGTAATAATAGCCTCCTTATAACCAAAACCTTTTTTCTTAGAAATATAACCAACGATAAGACCAAGAACAATATTTACAAGGGCAAAAGGTATATTCGTAGGGCCTGATATAACTCCTAAAACCAAGTTTGTACAGCCACCAATAAGAGCACCCCAAAAAGGCCCTAATACTACAGCTCCAAGCACAGTACCAACCGTATCTAAAAATAATAATGGTATATTTATCATAGATATAGCTATACCTAAAACAATGTTAATAACTATACACATTGAAGAAAATGTTATTTTCTTAGTATTCAATTATAATACCTCCTAAAAAAAATGTATATATTTTTATCATAGTATAGATTATAAAAGATTACTAATTGTATATTTCTATATAGAATACTATAAATATAGAGCAAATGAATAATATAATTATCAAAATATGTAGTATTATTAAAAGTGAGAATACTTAAGGAGAATATTATGAAAAGAAACAGAGAGATTGTAGTAGTTTGTCATTGTATATTGAATTGTAACTCTAAAGTAGAGGGTCTATCAGAATTTAAAGGTGCACAAAGTATAACAATAGATTTAATAAATAATGGATATGGAATAATTCAATTACCATGTCCAGAGATGATTTTGTATGGAATAAATAGGTGGGGACATGTAAAAGAACAGTTTGACAATTTGTTTTTTAGAGAACAATGTAGACAAATGCTAATACCTTATATAAGACAGTTTGATGAATATTTAAAAAATAATTATAATATAAAAAGTATCATTGCCATAGATGGTAGTCCAAGTTGTGGATATAATAAGACCTGTAGTTCTAAAAATTGGTTTGGTGAATTAAGTGGTTGCAAGGACTTGATGAATAAAATAAATGATGTCCAAATGGTAGAAGAGAAAGGTATTTTTATAGATGAGTTAGAACAACTACTTAATGAATATAATTTAGAAATACCTATAGTTGGATTTGATGAACTTAGAGAAGATAAGTAAGTGAAAATTTTATTGATATATGCTTAAGAAGTATGATAAATGCTAATATATATAAGCTTTAGTGAAGGTATAGGTAAAGACATAGTAGAAGGTAAGGTTGGATTTAAGGATTTAGAAGCTTATGCACTGAAAATGCCAGTTATAAAGAATAAGTCTGGAAGACAAGAAATGTTAGAAAATATGCTTAATAGGTATATATATGAAGTTGATACAATTTGTAACAAGTAGTTGTATTGTTATGAATCTTAGATGATTAAATAAAAACTAGGGAGTATTCTCTAGTTTTTATTAAAAAAATTATAAATAAGAGCATTCTTTATCAGTAAAAAATTGTCTGAAAGATTTTCTATTGATAGTGAGTTTTCAAATACCTTTGAGATAAAAGATATATAACACTAAGTAAAAAATAAGCTATAATAAACTTATCAAGAAGCTATATATGTATAGTTGCTAGTGGAGTTGCTTTACATAAAGAAAATATGGATAACAGTATTAGATGAAGAATAACTAAAAAGGAAAATAGGGTAAATAAGAACGTAGGGAGATTTTTGTTAGATAAATCTTCCTACGTTTTTATTTACAATAATTTTGAATGATGTTTGTTTTAGTTAGTAGTTTTGAGAAATATATAATGAGATAAGTGGTTACACTAATAAAGATTATATAAATATATATCTAAATATTTTTTGTTATATAGAAATACATTGTGTACGGTTAAAAGTTAGTGGCAAAAGTTATTATTAATTTGTTTATTAATATATAAATACAGATTAGAATTCCTTTGATAAAACTATAGAATAATAAATTTAAAATATATTTATGGATATATAAATTATAATGAAATATAATATATAAGTATTACTCTAAATATTTATAATAATATAATATATTAAAATATGAAGCTGGAAAGTTGATGAGAATTATATGAAAAAGAAAATATTGTTTTTAGGAATTATTTGTATATCTATAATTTTACTAGGTAATTCTACTTATTCCCAAAAGAAGCAACTATCTGAGAAAGAAAAGGTAGATGACTTTAAATATGTATATAATGTTATAAAAACGGGGTATCCTTACTTAGATGTAAATAAGAGACTTAATAATATTGACTGGTTAGAAAATGAGGATAAGTATATAAAAAGAATTAAAAATACTGAAAGTGATGAAGAATTTATAGAAGAAATGTCATCTATATTACCTGAATTAAACAATAAACATACTGAATTAATAGATAATAAAAACCGATATGAACTTTTTAAAAAATCATACTCTAATAATAATTGGTATGACTTTCTTAATGATAAAAAAGTTGTAGATAGATATGATTCTATAAATACTAAGATAAAAATGCCAAATGATATTTTTGTGAAAAAAGAACTAATTTTAGAAGATATAATTAAAGGCAAGGTTGGATACATGTATTTACCTGCAATGTCGCCACAAAATGGGTCAATAGATAAGGATTTAAAAATGATAGGAGATTATATTAATAATTTAGAAAAACATAAAGTTTTAATTATTGATATAAGAGGAAATTCAGGCGGAAGTGACAGGTATTGGAAAGGAATTGTATCTAAACTTATAAAAAATGATATAAAAATAGAGGGTTATAGGCTCTATAGAAATAATAACAAAATAGTAAAAAAATATACCAATGCAAGAAATATAAAATTAGAGCCTATAGAAAATCTACCAGTAGGTGTAAAGAAAAATGCACCAGAAGAAACTTTAAAAAATTTTAGTGATTTTGAAAAGACTTCTTATACTATAAATACTAATAATGATTTAAAATTTCAAGGTAATATATACTTACTTATAGACGAAAAAGTATATTCATCATCAGAGTCGTTTTCTATGTTTTGTAAAGAGACTAAGCTTGCAACTTTAGTAGGAGAAACTACTGGAGGTGATGGTGGAGGAATAGACCCTGTGTTGTTTGAGTTAAAAAATAGTGGTTTAATAGTTAGAATGTCAAGTTGTATGTATTTAAACAAAGATGGAATATGTGATGAAGAATTTAAAACTATTCCTGAGTTTAAAGTAAAAGACTGTAAAAGAACGATAAATTTTAAAGATGATAACAGTATAAAAAGGGTACTAAAGCTTGAAAATATCAATTATTAAATAACAATTAAATATTACTTTATACTGGAGAAAATAGAATTAAAAAATCAACGGTTTGAGATGTTATATTACTTCCAGCACTTGACCAAGGCAAACATATAAGAACAAGTAAAAATAGATTTCCAACCAGTGAATAACGCCACCTAAGTAGAGACTATAGGTGGCGTTTTCATATGGCAATAGAAAGGAGGAAATCCCATGAATCGACCTTTAGCATAGCTTGCCGTTTAGCGAAAACCAAAAGATTGCTCTATTTGACTACATCATTGAAAATTCAATTAAAATACGATATATTAAAAACATAACAAGCTAACCAAGATTGTAAAATGTGTTAAGTATATTTTAATTTGGGAATTTGAAACAAAAGAGGATTATGGAAAAGCATTACAAAACCTATATCAAAAATATGACAAACAACTTAATCATTGCTTAATTGTTTCTCACGATAAGTTAATTGGAGAACGTATTTACTAAGGAGAACTTTAATGCAGATTGAGCGTTTAGTACAAATGGTTTTTTATATAGTCAATCGTGAGCATATAACGGCTAAAGAATTGGCAAATTATTTTAATGTATCAACAAGAACAATATACCGCGATATCAATACTCTGTCTATTGCCGGAATACCTATCATATCTACAAAGGGAACAGGTGGGGGAATATCGCTAATAGACGGATATGCTCTCGACAAATCATTGTTATCTAAAGAGGAGCAACAGAATATATATCAGGGATTACAAATGTTACAGGTTATAAAATATCCTAATGCTGAAATTGCATTAAGTAAAATTAGTGATATTTTTAGAAATGTCTTGGAACCAAAATGGTTGAAAGTTGATTTTACATTCTGGCAAAGTGATGAAAATAAGATAAATAAAAGATTTTCAGAATTAATGTTAGAGTTAAATAAATCAAACAATTTTAGAATATTTGATAACTTTGAGGATGCTAAAAATTATATTTTAAATCTAAAATGACAGAAAATAATAAAATAATATAAGCAAAGCATTTAGAAGTATTGAATATAAAAATAAAATAAATATATATGATGAGTATTTAATAAGGAAATGGCATTTTCAGCATTAAAAAATTAATATAAGTAAAAATTTAAGAAACATATTTATTAATAACCTTTCTATGTTACAAAAGTGTAATATTGGTAGGCAAAATGTAATATTTACATAAGGATTTAACCGTACAAAACCTTTAAAATGAAGATATACTAAGAAGTGAGCAAACGGAGGTTATTAATTATGAAAGAAATATTAAAAATAAAGAATATATCAAAAGATTATGGTATAAAAGGATTTAAAACAAATGTACTAAAAAGTATATCTCTTACAGTTAATGAAGGTGATTTTATAGCAATAATGGGGCCATCAGGTGCAGGCAAAACAACATTACTTAATCTAATGTCTACACTTGACAAACAAACCTCAGGAGAAATAATACTCGATGGGATTGATATATCGAAAGTAAAAAATAATGAACTATCGAAATTAAGAAGAGAAAAAATAGGATTTATATTTCAAGACTATAACTTACTAGATAATATGACACTCATGAATAATATAGCACTTCCTCTGGCGTTAGGGAAAAAGAAAAGTAAGGAAATTGAAGATAAGGTATTTTCTATAGCCAAAAAATTTGGATTAGAAAATCATTTAGATAAATATCCATACCAATTATCAGGTGGTCAAAAACAAAGAGGTGCAGCAGCAAGGTCACTAATTACAAACCCAGCAGTAATATTTGCAGATGAACCAACGGGTGCTTTAGATTCTAAATCAGCTTATGAACTTTTAAACTCATTAGAAAGGATAAATAAAGAAAATAATGCTACTATTATAATGATTACACATGACCCTCTAACAGCAAGTTATTCAAATGAAGTATATATGATAAATGATGGAACTATAAAGTGTAAATTAAACAAAGGAAGTAGTAGAAAAGAATTTTATGGAAAAATTATGGATATGTTGGCCTCTATGGGAGGTGAAATGTAAGTGAGTGTACTTGGGATTGCTTATAATAATTTTAAAAGTAATATAAGAACTTATTTGGCATTTTTTATATCTATGGTCTTTTCAGTAGTTGTACTGACTAATTTTGAATTACTAAGATATGGTGATGCCATAAATGTATTGCAAGGAGAAAATCAGAAATTCACATTATCAGTGTTAATATCTGTAATAATAATATTATCAGTATTTTTATTTTTCTTTATATGGTATGCAACAAATATATTCTTTAAAAATAGGTCAAAAGAAATAGGAATACTATCTTTTATGGGGTTGGATTTATATACTATAGGAAAAATATATTTTGTAGAAAATATGCTTATAGGAATAAGCTCTTGTATAACAGGAATACTTATAGGGATAATAACATCTAGATTTTTCCAGGTAGTGATAATAAAATTATCTGGATTTGATATAAATGTATCCAATGGGCTTAGTATCAAAGCTATAATGTATGCCAGTTTGATATTTATTTCTATATTTATGATAATGACTATAAAAGGTTTTGTAACAATATGTAGAAGTAGTGTAATAAACCTAATTAACACATCTAAGAAGCAAGACAAAATACCAAAAGTAGGAATAGGATTATACATATTAGCCATAATATCAACTTTAGTATTAGGATGTGGTTATTATCTTTCTATGGATATACGCTCTGGAAACATAACTAGTGTAATGGCAGTTATAGTTATAATAATAATAGGTACTTATGGTCTATTTAAATCAGTTATGCCTGTTGTATTTCATATGATAATGAAAAATAAAAAAGTATTATTTAATGGAAATAATATAATTGCTATAAACAATATAAATTACAGATTAAATAAAAACTATAAAACTTACTCTATAATAGCTATAATTATAACTACTACAATATCAACCCTTGGTGCATCAGTTGCTATAAAACATCTACAACAAAATGCTCAAGAACAAAGAAATGTATATACTGTTAGTATAGTTTCAACAGATAGAAATGAAGTAAACAGAAAACAAATAGAAGATATAATCAAAGACACTAATAATATAAGGTATTCAGTAAATCCAGAACTAATTGCTTTAGAAAATCCAGATAGCAAATATGATTATGATAAATTAAATACAATAATGAAATACAGTGATTTTTACAATACTCTTAAAGTAAATGGAAATGAGGAAGAATTAAAAGAGTATGGCGAAAAACTAGTTAAAGGAAATAATGTAATACAGTTAAAAAGTCCTCAAACGATAGTAACATTAGCTAAAAAAGAAACCAGTGTGAACATTGATGGACAAGTATATAATATTACAAAAGGGGAAGTAAAAGTACCAGTATTAGGAACAGGGATTAATGACAGTATTATAGTAGTGAATGATAACATCTACTCTAAGTTAAAAGACAAAGGACAACCAATATATTTCTATGGAGCAAAAGTATCTGATGAAGAAAATAGCCAAAAGATGTTTGATAATATTGAAAAAAATTTAAGTATGCAAAGTGGCTACATGAGAAATGGATATAAAGCTCAGAACGAAAGTCAATGGATGAAATTTGCATATGTAGTGCTTGTATTTTTATTTTTAGTATTTACGCTTGTGGCTGGAAGTATAATATACATGAAAATATATAGTGATGCTTATGAAGATAGAGATAAATATAAAACTTTATTAAAGATAGGAACGACAGAAAAAGAAATAAATAAAGCTGTATTTAAAGAAGTAGCCATATTTTATACTTTACCAATGTTAAGTGCAACAATATCAAGTTACTTTGCATTAAGACTAGCAGGCAATTTATTAATGGCTGATTTATTTAGTATATATATATTGAGCTTAGTAATATGCTTAATAATATTTATAATATATGGAGCAGTATCTGTTAATAAGTTTAAGAAGGTAATATACGAAAATTAATCAACAAATCTATTAAAATAAAGGGGGTGTCTCAAAATGAACTTTTTAGTTCATGAGGCACTCTTTTTTGTATAAAATCAAATATATTTTCATCATTTCAACAATGAAAAAGAGGCTTATATCTATTTTGAGACAGCCCCTTATTAATTAGGTCTAAGTCGTTTGACTAATAAATGTATACAAAATATGATATGATAGAGATAATTTATATTATAAGAAAATATTAAAATAATGGAGATTACATAAATGTATAAAATTTTATTAATAGAAGATGATATTGATTTATCAAAAGAAATTGCTTTGGCATTAGAAAGATGGGGATTTAAAGTAGAAGTAATTGATAAATTTGAACTGATTTTAGAAGAATTTATAGATAAAAAACCAGATGTAGTACTTTTGGATGTAAATTTACCACTGTATAATGGATTTTACTGGTGTGAGAAAATAAGGTCTGTTTCAAATGTTCCAATAATATTCCTTTCATCAAGAGATTCTGATATGGATTTAATAATGGGAATAAATAATGGAGGAGATGATTATATTACAAAACCATTTTCTATAGATATATTGGTTACCAAAATAAATGGGATAATAAGAAGAACTTACAATTATAGCGACTCTAATAGTGTTATATACTACAAAGATTTGATGTTTGATGTGGGAAAAGGAATCATAAAGAACAAGTACAAGGAAAAAGATATAGAATTGACTAAAAATGAAATAAAAATTTTAACTTTATTATTAAAAAATAAAAATAAAGTTGTATTAAGAGAAAGTCTTATGATGACTTTATGGGATAATGATGAGTTTGTTACAGATAATGCTCTTACAGTAAATATGAATAGGCTAAGAAGTAAAATTAAAGAGTTAGGGTTTGATGATTTTATAAAAACTAAAAAAGGAATAGGATATACAATATAATGATAGTAAAATATTTAAAAGACAGATTCAAGTATATTGTACTTTTTTTAATTATCATTAGTATAATAAATATTTACTTATTTGCTATAAATATATTTGAGAATCAATATGCAGAGTTAATATACTTAGATTTTTTAGCTTTACTCATAATAATAGTATTTTTTATTGTAGATTATATAAACTTTAAAAATAGCTATAAAGATTTATGTAAGTGTTTAGAAAATAATGATGATATAGACAACTACTTGATTAGTGGACAATCCTTTGAAGAAAATATCATAAGAGATATTATTGAAAATTTGAAATCAAAGAACAATGATGATACAAAAAATTATAAACAATCTCTAAAAGAATTGGATGAATACATAGCTAAATGGGTTCATGAAATAAAGATTCCAATATCATCTTTGAGTATAATTACAGATAGATTAAATAATATAGAAGATAGTATAGATATTAAGAATCAAATTGCAAAAATAAACTTTTTAGTAAATTCTATTTTATATAGTAGTAGAAGTAATAGTATGTTTGAGGACATATTTATGAATAAAGTTAATTTAGAAAAATTAATAAAATCCTCTATAAAGAATAACTCGTTTTTACTCATAAAAAACAATATTGAAGTTAATTTAAGCAACTTAAATTATACTGTTTACACGGATTCTAAATGTATAGCATATATTTTAGACCAAATTATTAATAATGCTATAAAATACTCAAAAGAAGTTGGTAAAATTGAATTTAATGCAAAACCATTAGAAAACGGAGTAGTGTTATCTATAAAAGATTATGGCATTGGTATAAATGAAGAGGATATATGTAGAGTTTTTGATAAAGGATTTACAGGAACAAATGGAAGGAATAGATTGTATAAATCTACTGGAATGGGACTATATTTTGCAAAAAAGATGTTGGATAATTTAGGGCATAAGATTGATGTGTACTCAGAGAATGGTGTTTATACAATTTTTAATATTCATTTTTATGATATATCAGATTATTTAAATCTAGATAATTAGATTAATAGAAATAGTGAATTCATTTTAAATATGAAAAATATAGTAGTATTTTTACTTTAAAATATAATTTGAAATAGTATTATGAATCAAAAACAGGTAGATAATCTACCTGTTTTTGATTCATAATACTATTTATAAAAATTATTATCTCTAAGAACTTGAGCACGTCTACGATTAATTAAAAACTGTTTTAATTCAGTTAAGCAAAAGAATAAAATAGCTCTATTTTCAAATTCTGTTCTATCAACAGGTAGAGGTTGATTTTGAATACTAAGCATTAACCTGCCCAATTCTTCAAGAAGAAGATTCCCTGTTTCGGCTTCAAATTCAGTATAACCTATCTTATGTATGAAAGCAGATAGAATATGAGCTTGTGGTGGAGTAGAATTTAGTTGAGATATATAACTATACAAGTTTTCTAAGATATCCCGTTGGCTTTTTATAATATCCATATGTTCTAAGAAAAATTTAGTATCACTTAATAAAGTATTATTAATATTATCATAAGTTTCAGAAATACTATTATCAATAAGTGAATTTAAGGTATATAAATCTCTACTGAACCTATTTTCTTTTTTAGGATTTACAATAATATCGGCAATATCTATAAGCACAATACTCACTTCTTCTTGTAATTTTTTTTGAACTTCATAGATTTTATGTATATTTGTTGGAATATACATATTTATTATGACACCTATTCCAGTGCCTATTGCAAATATTCCAGCTTCATTTAAAATCCATTTAATAGATGTTTCTCCTTGGAGGAAGTAATGGGATGCGATTACTACACACATGGCAATAACATCTTGAATTTTTAATAAAAAACAAAGTGGTATAATTATGAATATAAATATTGAAAATGAAGTCAAATTATATCCTAAAATATTAAAACATAAATAGGAAAAAATAGTACATAAAAGAAAGCCATAAACCTTTCCAATAGAGCCTTTAAGAGTTTCTTTTTTAGTGTCCTTTACTGTAAGTAGTACTATAACCCCAGCGACCATTGAGTATTCTAATTTTAACAGCCAAGCAATAGATATAGCAAGAGAGCATCCAAGAGATAATTTTATTACTTTAAGTGAATTAATATTATTCAAATATAAACCTCCTGTAAACAAATATAATAAAGATAATTTTAACATAAAACTAATGGGGTTTGAAATGTAATTAATTATACTTAATTATTTTATTGCCCTATTTAGTTAAATACAATCAATATATTCATATTTTATAAAATTTTTTTATAAAAGTTTAAATTTACAAACTGCCATGAGACTATAAAATAGCAGTAGTTTATTAGAGAAAGAAAATTTAAAATTGATATTAAAGTAACAAATGAAAATAGTCAAAAATGTATATACTATTATTAACAAAAAATAAAATTATATAGTTAATGTAATTTTATAATTGGTTTGGTATGGTGATTTTTAACTTTTATGTTATACTATTTATAAAAGTAGGTATAAATATAAAAATACATAATTAAATATGTATGAGAAGTTTTAAATAGCCTTATATGAACTTAATTATTGTTAATAATGACAAATTGGAGGAGATAAACATGAAAATCACTGAAGGATATATGCCTTTTGAAGGTTTTAAGACCTATTACCGTATAGTAGGAGAAGCTACAGAAGGAAAGAAACCATTAGTACTACTTCACGGAGGTCCAGGTTCTACACATAACTACTTTGAAGTATTAGACAAGATAGCTGAAAGTGGTAGACAAGTTATAATGTATGACCAAATTGGTTGTGGTAATTCATTTGTAGAAGGGCATCCGGAGCTATTTAATGCGGACACATGGATCAAAGAGCTTATCGAACTAAGAAAACATCTAGGGCTTGATGAAATTCATCTATTAGGTCAGTCTTGGGGAGGTATGCAGGCTATTTGGTATGCTCTTGAGTATAAACCAAAGGGTATTAAGTCATATATTCTTTCATCTACTCTTTCTTCTGCAAAACTTTGGGAAAAAGAACAAAAAAGAAGAATATCATATATGAGTGAAGCTGACCAAAAGGCGTTACTTGATGCAGTAAATACTGGAGATTACTCTAGTAAAGAATATAATGATGCATTGGAAAAGTTTATGGAGATGTATTGTGCAGGGGAAGTAACTGAAGATTCTCCTGAATGTTTAAGAAGACCTAAAAAATCTGGTTCTGAAGCATATATTGTAGGATGGGGATACAATGAATTTTCTCCTACAGGTACTCTTTCTGGATATGAGTTTACAGATAGATTACATGAAATAAAGGAACCTTGTTTAGTAACTAGTGGAGCGATAGATTTGTGCTCACCATACATTGCAAAGACTATGTATGATAGAATTCCTAATAGCAAATGGGAACTATTTGAATATTCAAGACATATGCCATTTGTTGAAGAAAATGATAAATATATAGAGGTTCTAACTAAATGGTTAAATGAAAATGATTAAGCTTATATAAATTTATAAAAAGGGATTAAACTGATTGTTTAATCTCTTTTTTTTATTATTTTATTATAAAGGGTATTATTTTTTATATGTGATAAATTTTGAATAGAATAATCTGAGCAATCATAAAAAGGTTGCAAATATTTAGAGATAGATAAAAGTCATAAAACTTTAATAAATCATGTAAATTATTAAAAACTACTATAATTAACATATAATAACAGAGTTTAAAAATACTTAGTTTTCTAAGGTTTTAGAAATTTTTTTTAAAATTGGTATAATTATTCTGTTTAAACTTGCTTAAAAAGTATATTTATTATAATAAGAAACAATTATATAGATAGGAATAGATTATTATATTAATATACAAATAAAAATAACTATAGAAGGAAAGGCATATTATGGAAAAGTCAAAAGTTATTGAAATGATAAAAAATAATCCTAATATTATAGCAACTATAAATAATCCAACTGATGAGATGAAACTACTAGCTATCAAAGAAAACGGACTTGTACTAGAATATATAAATAATCCAACCAGAGAGATGCAAGAATTAGCAATTAATAACAATATTAGAGCAATTAAATTTATAAATGACCCAACAGAAGATATGATGATAAAAGCAGTAAATGATGGATGGAGTATATTAGACTATATAAAAAATCCAACTGATAAAGTGATTAAATTAGCTATAAATCAAGCAGGGTGGGCTATTAAATATTCTAAAAATCCAAGTGAAGAGTTACAATTATTAGCAGTAAGAAAAAATTATGATTCAATAAAGTTTATAAAACAACCTTATGAAAGTGTACAGGAAGAGGCAGTAAAAATAAGTTATGATGCATTAAGATATATAGATTCTCCTAGTTATAATACAGAACTTATAGCTATTAAGAATAATGAGGCAGCTATTAACTTTATAACTAATTTAGATAAGAATAAAATATTAGAATTTTTAAAAGTAAATATTTTAGTGATTAAGTATATTGTAAAAAAAATATCTAAGGATGAGCTAGAAGAAGTATTAAAACAAGTACTATCAAAAGAAGATGTTGAAGAAAAGTATATTAGAGATTTTTTAAATTGTAATATTATAGATAGAAACAGTGACTATATAGCAATAGACAAGATGATGTTTATTTATAAATATGGAAGTAAAACAGCAAAAAAAATAGCTGTAGATGAAAAATTGAAAATTATGTAGGAGAGAGAAAAAATGAATTTTATAGATACATTAAAAAGCGTTGACTTAATATTATCCACTGGAGAAGTACCTCTAATAGTTGGTGAAAGTGGAATAGGAAAAACAGCTCTAGCAAAAAAACTTGCTAAAGAAAATAATTGGAGTTTGATTGTAATTGATGGAAATCTACTTAAAGAAGGTGAAATAGGAGGTCTTCCAACTATAGAATCTTATGTAGGAGTTAATTCTAATGGATATAAGACAGAAAAGAAAACGACAGTATATGCTGTTCATAATAAACTAAGAGAAATTGATGAAGAAATATCTAAAGGAAAAACAGTTATTTTATTTATAGATGAGATAAATCGTTGTGAGCATACTGTACAACAAGAACTTATGAATCTAATTTTAAATAGAGAGATTAATGGATATAAGTTACATGATGATGTAAAGATTTTAGCAGCAATGAATCCATCAAGTAAATATGGTTCAGACTTCGATTATCAAGTTGTAGATATGGATTCAGCTCAAGAAAATAGATTTGTTTGGTTAAATATGGAGAGTGACCATACACAATGGTTGAAATGGGCAATAGATGAAGGCATTGAAAAAAAGATTATAGAGTTTATTTCAACTTTCCCAGAATATCTGCATAAAACAAATGAAGATGACATAAGAGCAACTCCGAGAAGTTATGAAAGAGTTTCTAAAATTTATAAAGTTTATAAGGATAAAAAGAAATCAATTCCTAGAGCAGTATTTTTAAATGTTATAAAGGGGAATGTAGGTAAGGTTATAGCAGAAGAGTTTATAAGTTTTATTGAATCAGATTCCAGCCCATTGATATCTTATGAAGATGTTTTTTTAGGTGATACTATTGATGAACATCTTGTAGAAAGAGTAAAAAATGAAAGCCATACAAGACTTTATCTATCAGCAATAAATATTCTAAAAAATTTAGAATTAAATATGAGAAATGACGAGTATAAATCAAAATATTATATTGATAGGTTTATTGAGTTCTTAAAAATATATCCGATAGATTTAATGATAGGAATTATGAAGGATATTAGAAATAGCTATATTGAAGTGTATAAAAAAGCTATAGAAAATGAAGAGTTTGTAAAATCTTACTTTGAGTCATATCGTTTAATAAGGGGATAGTATATGGAAAATTATTTTGATAAGCAAGCAAAAGAACTCTATATTAAAGCTAGTGAAATTATAAATACTCATTCTATGCTAAAGGCAAATCGTGCTAATGAGAAATTTGAGGTGGATATACCAAAAGATTTTAAAGATGAATTTTTTAGTCTAGTAGATAAAGTTAATTTAAGCCTTATGGAAGAAAAAGATAATTTTTATGGATATTTTTTGTTTCAGATGTCAAGAGAGATACGATTCGATATAAGTAGTCCTACAGGTGTGAATTTTAAAGGAGCTAAATACGTCATATACTTTAATCCAATAATTTTTTTAACTCTCAATATAGAACAAATGGAAAGTACAATAAAGCATGAAATTTATCATATAGTATCTGTGCATTTAGTGAGAGCAAAAGAATTAAAAGGAAAGTATAGTACATTAGCCATTAATATGGCAATGGATATAGTAGTAAACAAATATTTGAATAATTTACCGCCATATGCTACTACTTTAGAATGGGTAAATCTGAAATATTCTCTAAAACTAGAGCCGTATGAGCCTTTTGAGTATTATGTAGAAAAGATTCAAACTGAATTAGATTTGTTAGAAGAAGATGAAGATGGTGAAGAAGATGATAGTGACAAGTATGGAAATATAGAAACTGATTATAGTCCAGAAAAAACTCATGATATATGGGAAGAATCCGATGATATAGATGAAAGAACTCTTAGAGAATTTACAGAAAAATTTATTGATAGTTCTCAAAAAGGTAAGATTCCAGCACACTTGGAAAATATGATAGCAGCCATTAAAAATAGTAAAGGCGAATTACCATGGAATTTATATCTTAGTAGATTAATGGGAACAGTTGAAAGCAACAAAAAGAAGACTATAACAAGGAGAAATAGAAGACAGCCTAACCGATTAGATTTAAGAGGAGAACTTAGAAGTCATAAAGCAGAAATAGCAGTTGCTATTGATATAAGTGGAAGTATTAGTGATGAAGAATTTAAACAAGCAATTAAAGAAGTTCTTAATATAGTTAAAAATTATAATCATGAAATTACTATTATAGAGTGTGACAGTGAAATTAGACGTGTATATAAAGCAAAAACTATAAAAGATATAAAAGATAGAGTTAAAATAGGTGGAGGCACAAAATTTACTCCAGTCTTCGAATATGCTAATAATAAAAAGATTAACTTATTAGTTTACTTTACTGATGGTAAGGGTGAAAATAAGCTACAAGTAATACCTAGAGGTTATAAAGTTTTATGGGTTATTTCTGGAAATGGAGATAAACTTTCACTGAGAGAGCATTATGGAGCAGTTAAAAAACTTAGTAAAGTTGAAACAAAAGATGATGCATTAGAGATAAATGATGTTAGAAATGATGGATACTCAATGAATAGCCAAGCACCAATTTTATAAATATTATACTGGATATGATTGTTATGATTTGTTCGATTGTTATGGTTTATTCACTATCAAAATTAATAAAAAATACATAGATTAATAGTCAATGTATTTTTTATTATTTAAACAATAAAAGTTTTACTTAGCTTAAAATCTTAAAATATGGTACAATTAGTATATAGTAGATAGTTTTGATGATGTAAATTCAGTTGTCAAAACTATTTTTTGTTAAGGATGGTGAGGTTTTGTGTTTAAGATTGATGATTATATAATGTATGGAATGACAGGTGTTTGTAAAGTTTTGGACATAACAAACGAAAAAATTACAAATGGTGTACAAAAAGAATATTATGTATTAAGTCCCCTTTATTCTAATAATACAATAATAAAAATACCTGTTGATAATAAGAAAGTTCCAATGAGAAAGATACTTTCTGAAGTTACTGTGGCTTCGCTAATAAGTGATATACCAAATATGGATACATCCTGGATAGATAATGAAAAAATGAGAAGTGAGCAATTTAAAGTGATGCTTAGAAGTGGTAAGTGTGAAGAGTTACTTAAATTAATAAGAAGTATATACTGTAATAAAGAACATATAAAATCTCTTGGTAAAAAATCACATCAAGCAGATGATAATATGATGAAAGAAGCAGAAAGATTATTAAATGAAGAGTTTGCAACTGTTTTGAATATTTCTCCTGATGAAGTTACCTCATATATATCAAGTCATATACCGCAATAAAGTATTTTTTATATTATCTCCTACTTAAAAAGTATAGCATAGTTAAAAATATAAAAAAAATAAAATAATATTTAAATATAATTTTACAATAAGTGCTTATGAATATTTTATTGCTATTTTTAATTATTTCAGAATATTATTTATTCACATTGCTTTTATTAAAAACTGAATATATAATAATATTATAGGAATCGTTAAAATGATGTTTATAATATACAATTCTTAAAAAATTAAATTATTATTGAATATACTTTTTAATCAAGGGGATGATTGAATGGTAAGTTTAATAAGCATGCTGGAAATCTGAAGTAAAATTAATAATATTATAAGAGTATTATCGTTTAAAGTATATGACAATATAAAATATATTTTAGTGTTGATTAATAAGGTGGCTACTATATTAAATAGAAGTCACCTTATTTAATTTTACCTATATCGTAAAAATTTATATTTTACTAAAGTAAAATAGCTTCATTTAAGTTACATATAGTTTTAATCTCTCTGTAAAAAATATTATTTTTAGTTTCATATAAACGCACTTTGAACTTAATATTTATCCAGCTTATTATTTTTATATTATTGCTAGAATTAAGTATATTACTAAGATATTTTTAAATATTAACATTAAATTATTTGGAATTATACCAATATAAACATAAGTTACATTTTATTATAAATAATACAATTTAGATATTTAAGGATTAATTATTTTTCATACATGAAAATATAGATTAGATAAATACTTTTAGTTTAGAAGAGTACATTATAAATATAATCGACAAAATAAGACTAAATATACCTTTATAATTTAAATTGATATATTTGTTGTATATTTATAGTGTAACTTGAAAAATTATAGACATACAAAATTTAGATTATTTCTAAAAGAGTAATATATAATAATTACTATAGTTTGTTTTTAATCAAACTTTTCTATATTAATTAAGTAAATGTTGAGTTAACAGATAAAAAATAATTGATTTTGAAGAATTTAAATTTATTAAGTTAATTAAAAATATAACAATCATTTAAAAATTAAAAATAGTTAGTTAAAATTGATTAGAATATTCTTTTTTTTAATTTTATTATTGATAATGTTTCTTAAATAACAAATGCTCTTTGACGGCGTATAGTCTAAGTAATATAAGTTGCATATCAAAAACCTATCTAATAAATAATATGAATCCATAAAACAATAAAATTTCATCTCTAAAAAACTATTTTGACGCTTAGTTTAACTTATATTTCCAGACGGAAAATTTATATAATATACTTGACAAGTATAATTTGATTTATTCTAATTATTTACTGTCGATTATTCGATTTTTTTCTTATTTTTTTGTTGCATATAAGTATGTGTTTATGGTACGATTTACATGGTGAAATAAATAAAGGGAGGTGAAAAATAAATATTCGTGAAAAAGTTTTCAAGTTGAGGTATTTTATGGTTAATAAATTATAAATAGTATCACCTCAATTAATAATATCAAAGCGAATATCTAGGTAATCACTTTAAAACAACAGTTTTTATATTTAGATTCACAGAATGCATGTGTATATTTAATAAGAAATAAATTTAATCTGTGAATAGATAGTAGTTTATTTATTTAAGTTGACAAGTAATTGAATGAAGTATTTAGAAATTTAAAAAACAAGTAAAGACAGTATTTAATTTGAATAAATACATGTTGCTTTATTCAAAACTCCTTTAAAAAGGCAATAGTAATATGATTACGCAATTTGCCACAAAAGGAGGAATTTAGTTTGTAAAATACTATCAAGTAAAAAAATAAGAATTGCATATAGTGAAGATTTTTTCATTTAATTAGGAGTAGTTAAATTAGAAAAAATTGCTAGAGTGATGAATTTAGAAGTTAGATATAAAATTATCCATTATGTTATGGCAATATTGTATTTAAGCTAAATAATAATTAATGAACTAATAATTTATAGTTTGGTTTTTTGTGGTGTTAATTTATAAAGATAACAGGTTATAAATATACCTGACAATAATGAATTTATATAATTTAAATTTATAGATATAGTATTTAAATTTATTGACAATAAAGATATTAATCTTTATGCCATGAAAACATCTAGATTCTACAAATAAAAACGCAATTATCTTAATAATTATTACGAATTGTTTTACAAAACAATATCACCATATCTTTCATTAAAAGAAAGAGTCTGGATAAAACGTAGAAAATATAAAAATACAATTAAGAAAGGATTTAAACTTATGAGCACAACAGTAAATAAAAAGGGTAAATTCCCTATAGGATTTTATATCTGTGCAACAACTTTCTCGTTTGAAAGAGCAGCATATTATTCTGCAAAGTTTTTAATTTATATATTCCTTACAACAGCTATTGTTAAAGGTGGTCTTGGAATAGATAAAGGACAAGCAGCTATAATGCAAGCTAACCTTGTTGCATTCACATATTTCGCACCAATAATTGGAGGATATATATCAGATAGATGGATAGGAGCTAGATATACTATACCTATAGGTATGCTTATCATGGGGGTAGGATACTATCTTGGTTCTATTGCAACTACAGTTTCTATGGTAAATGCAATGATAATTCTAGTTTCAATTGGTACTGCATTCTTTAAAGGAAATGTATCAGCAGTAAATGGACAACTTTTTGATAATCAAGAAGAACTTGATACAGCATTCTCTGTACAATATTCTTTTGTTAATATAGGTTCTTTCATCGGAACAACAGCAGTTGGTATACTTTATCTTAAGACATTTGCTAAAAATGGAATACTTGGTTTCTCTCAATGTTTCTTCATAGCAGCTGTTCTTTGTGTAATCGGTGCAATCTGGTTCACATATGGATGGAGATTCCTTGGAAATGCAGGGAAAAGACCTTTTAAAGAAGGTGTAGTAGCTGAGAAAGTTAAAGAAAAAGATAATACTCCTCTTACAAGTATGGATAAGAAGAGAATTTGGGCTATTATACTTATTTCATTCTTCTCTGTAGTTTTCTGGTTATTCTGGTACCTAACTTATCTTGCAGTTTATGATTATGGTGCAGCATTTGTAAACATGACTATTGGAGGGTTTGAAGTTCCTCTTGCTTGGTTCGACTCATTAAATGCACTTGTATGTATTGTACTAGGTCCAGTTCTTGGAGCATTATGGTTTAAGCTTGCTAGTAGACCACAAGGTGATATAAGTTTATTTAAAAAGACAGGTCTTGGATTAATATTCTTAGGGCTTGCATTCTTAATGCTTGTTGGAGCAGAGCTTACAAGAGGTGTTGGAGCTCCTGAAACTGCTAAAGCTAGTATAATATGGATAGTTATGTTTGGTATACTTCTAAGTTTTGGGGAAATGTTATTCTCACCACTTGGTAACTCTTTTGTAAGTAAGTATGCTCCTAAAAAACTTCTAGGTGTTCTTATGGGGGTTTGGACATTTGCTACTTTCATAGCTGGTCAAGGATATGGATATATATATGCATTTACTCTTAAGTTTGAGATGATTAAAGTATATACTATAATTCCAGTGATACTATTTGTTGCAGCTATATTATTATTCTTATTTGACAAGACATTAAATAAACTTGTTGAGGATGATAAATAATCAGTAAATAACTATACTATGTATATTAATCTATGATAGTTATATTGTATTAGATTGATATATAGCTAATTGATAATAATCATATAAAGTGTTACTTTTTAACATGATGTATAGTGAAATAAATTTGTTAAACAAAATATATAAATAAAAATACTAGTCAATTAAGACTAGTATTTTTATTTATTGTTAAATTAGATAAAGTATTAATACACAATTTCTCCACTTAAAATAGTATAGGCACTTCCTCCAATTTTTACAGAAGAGATATCATTGTTTTCTTTAGCTATATTTACATATACCTTTCCAGGTCTATTTATAAAGTTTCCTTCTTCACCAATAAAGTCAGTTTTATCTAAAATACTGTGTTGTACTATATAAGATGATACACAAGCATTTCCAGTTCCACATACAGGGTCTTCTGTTACTCCTACATATGGAGCTATAGATCTTAAATGATAGTCACATTTTTTATCTAGAGTTTCTACACAAAATGGAGTTATTCCAATTAAATTATTATCAGCACTAAATTCTTTTATTTTATTTAAGTCTGGAGAAATATTTTCTAAATCATCTAGAGACTTTAATCCAAAGACAAGCCACCAAATTCCTGTATTTACTTTCATAATTGGATATTCAAGAAGTCTATCTTCTTTTACACCTATCATTTGTGCCAGTTCTTTTCTACAGCTATTTAGATTTTCGAATTTAGGAGGATTTTGTTCCATCATAAATATGTTTTCATTATCTATTTTTTTAAGTTCTACAGATAGTACACCAGCTTTTGTCTCTTGATAAAAGATGTTCTTGTTAGCATCAAGTTTTTCCTCTTCTAAAAGAGCATGGAATGTTCCTATTGTAGCATGACCACATAAGTCAACTTCTAAGCCAGGTGTGAAAAATTGAACCTTGAAATCTGCCACATCTGATTCTGAGACAAATGCAGTCTCTGATAAATTCATTTCCTTTGCTATATTCTGTTTGATTTCGTCAGAAATATTGGATGCATCTGTGACTACACCAGCAGGATTTCCTCCAAAAGGTATAGTTGTAAATGCATCAACTTGTTTGATTTTAACTTTATTCATCTTTAAGACCCCCTTTTATTTTTTGTGAAATATAAATTTCATGTTGTATGTATTGATTTCCAATGTATAAAATATTAGAATTTTTTGTCCAAATTGAAATAGCTTCATCACCTTCAGATAAATTTCCTGTTAATATTTCAGAATCATCTACAATTAAAAGAATACCTTTATAAAGTTTTTTATTTTTAAGTGTAGCTTCATTACCTCCATGGATATGAACGTTGCTTAGACCCTCTATATTTTTATCTTCCAAAAGTAGTATTTCAACATTAATATTTTTTTTAGAAGCAGTTAAAAGCTCATCTTTTAGGTTGAGAATTTCTTCATGTGAACAAGAAATTATAATTTCTTGTTTGGCATTATTTATCATTTCGATTGCTTTTTTTAATATATTTTTAGAGCCTTTTATGTTTAAAACATATTCTATACTTTTTCCTTTATTTAATATCTGTAAGTTGTTTTCTAGTTTGTCCATAGAATTATTGAATTCTTCTTTTTTACTTTTTAGTAATTCATTAGGGTTTATAGGTACATATTTTATAGGGTCAGTTTCAATATTGATAATTATATTATTGTTAAGTAATTTTGTTATATTTTCATAGACTTTTGATTGTGGTACACCTGATAATTTACTTATTTCATATCCAGTTAGAGGGTTTTCCTTTAGTAATGATATGTAGATTTGTGATTCATATTTGGTAAATCCTATGTTTTGTAGTTCGTTAACTATAGCATCCATATATAAACTCCTTTAATAAAAATATGATAACTACCTTAGTAGGTACTGATATTATTTTATAATGTATATATATAATTGTCAATCATATGAAGTAAAAAATTAAGTTACAAATTAGAAAAGTTTTATAGTGTATTTTTGAAATGAAGTTCAAATTTAGTTAACAGCTAAATAAAATTTACAGATTTTTATAATTACTACATAAGTGACTGCTGAACTTACAACCTAGTGCGGAAAACCCACTCCTTTAGGGTGTAGGATAGATAGCATAAATAGTGTATAAAAAGTATTGACATAAATAAATTTAATTAATGTTTGACTATAATTATAATCTTAAGAATGTTAAAAATGAATGGTTACAAAAAAGTGACTAATTGAACTAGTACATAAGTCGTAGTATATTAATATCAAGAAAACAATAAAAATAATAAAGGAGATATATATTATGGCAAAAATAATAAATAACAATGAATTTATAAATGAAGTAGAAAACAAAGAAGGGTTAGTAGTCTTAGATTTCTTTGCTACATGGTGTGGACCTTGCAAAATGTTATCACCAGTATACGAGGCTTTAGGAAATGATATGACTGAAAAAGCAAATTTCTTAAAAGTAGATATAGACCAAAGTATGGAATTAGCTCAAAAGTTTGAAGTGTCTACAGTACCAACTGTAATAATATTTAAAGATGGTAAACCTATAGATAGATTAATAGGGTTTATACCTAAAGATAATTTAAAAAATAAAATTGAATCATATATGTAATTAATTTAAATCATATATATAAACAAAAAAACTCATTATAAAATGAGTTTTTTTATTTATAAGATTTATTTATGTAGTTACAAATAAGTGCCTAATTGTCAGTGATGTTGGCTATTGATATATTATTTATATAA
The DNA here is from genome assembly GCF_020657875.1 of Clostridioides sp. ZZV14-6150. Lineage (NCBI taxonomy): Bacteria > Bacillati > Bacillota > Clostridia > Peptostreptococcales > Peptostreptococcaceae > Clostridioides > Clostridioides sp. ZZV14-6150. The sequence goes on from NZ_JAGWDA010000011.1 coordinate 57,591, forward strand.
AAGAAAAAAGAAAGGTTATTAGAAAATAGGTGAGATTATGAGATATGACATTGTAATAATAGGAAGTGGACCAGCAGGGCAAGGTCAAACTGCTGTATCTAGTGCAATTTCACATTTAGATAAACAGAAAATAAAGAAATCTGTACTTGTTGATACTTATTAAATAAAAGTAAATAGTAGTGCTAGTAGTTATAACCATAAGTTTATAATTATAATATAGTTAATAAATTTTCACAGATATTTGAAATTATTATAAGTATTTATTGTTGTTTTATACAATATTGAAAGAGGCATTTAAAGTTAATAAAATAAAAATTACAGGTATTATTTATTTAATACACTCCCAACACTAAAAGAAGTTATTTCAAAATAAAGATTTGACTACAGAAAAAAGTGGATTCTATCAGATGAGTTCACTTTTTTTGCAAAGTATTAAATAATCTATATGTAAATAAAAAAGGGTATCTCATTTATAATTTAAGAATATTGTAAGACCCCCCTTTTTTAAGTGTGCAATAAAATTGTCTTTTTAGCTATTACTTATCTATTACTAAAAAGGAATAAAAAATTTTTATTTAAAAGCCAAATTTTTAATAGCATATAAAAGATTCTCTTTCGTATTTTAAAATTTGACAAACTCAAGTTTTAGTTAAGAGCTTGTTTAATATAGGTTATGTTCTTATAAAGAATTTTGTTAATTAATTCTTATTAATCTATATTTTGGATTTATTAAATATGATGGACAAGTTAATAATTATATTGGTAGAGATATTAAATAGAATAGTAATTAAGCATAAATTTGACAAGTGTGAGTATTTGAATAATAATAGGGTTAGATTTTATATAAGAATTAAATAATTATAAAGTATAATTAACATTCAATAAACATTCATTATATATAATGAATAAGTTGATATTTTATTTAGGAGATGATTATATGAGAGTATTAATAATCGAAGATAATAAAGAGCTTTCTTATAATATGAAGATAGGGTTGGAAAATGAAGGATTAGTAGTAGATATAGCAAATTGTGGATTAGATGGAGAAGAAAAAGCATTTATAAATGACTATGATGCTATATTATTAGATTTAAATTTACCAGATAAAGATGGAATAGAGATATTAGAATTTTTTAGAAGTAATAATCTAAATACACCTATAATAATTGTAACAGCAAGAGATGAAGTAAATGAATTGGCAAAAGGGCTTGATTTAGGAGCTGATGATTATATAGTAAAACCCTTTCAAATTATAGAATTGAGAGCTAGGATACAAGCAGTTATAAGAAGATTTTATGGTAGGACAAATCCAAATATAGAGGCAGGTCCTGTCAAAATAAATCCGTCATCTAGAAAAGTGTACGTGTATGATAAAGAAGTAAGTCTAGGAACTAAAGAGTTTGATATAGCAGAATATATTGCAAGTAGATATCCAGATATCGTATCAAGTATAGATATATCAGAACATGTTTATGATGAATACTTTGACCCATTATCCTCTGTATTAAGGGTACATATAGCTAGATTAAAAAAGAAATTAAGAGAAGTTGCAGGAAAAGAGATAATAATAACTACTAGAGGGATAGGATATTCTATATGCAAGGATTAAAAGATAAAAAAACTATAGTTTTAATTTTATATTCTGTTATAGTCTTTATAATTTTTACAGTAGGTTTGAAATATATTATAAATATATCTAATACAAGTAAAGAATTAATGGCTAGTGATTCAAATGCATATTATGGAATAAATATAGATAATACTTATAACACTATGGAAGATAATACTTTAGATGAAAGATTAATTTCTGATTATAATCTTGCCCTTAATGGTAATTTTAATATAATTATAATGTTGTTTTTTGCTTTTATAGTAACCTCTAACTTTATCCTTTTAGCAATATTGAATAGATTAGAGTTTAAAGAAAGAATGGGGATATTAAATAATATAAATAATATAGAAGATGAAGACGAAGTATTGAGTATAGACCCCATTATGTCTAAAGTATATAAAGATTTAAAAGATAAGTTTGATTCTCATATTGAAGATTATAAAAGATTAAATTCATATTTATCTCATGAACAAAAAAATGCCATAGCAATACTTAGAACAAGTTTAGAGTTAAGTGGAAATGAAGAACTGTTAAATACTCTTAATAATGTTTCAAATACTGTAGAAGATGTACTTGCAATAAGTGATACAAAAAATAATGAAGATATGTATGAAGTTGATATAGCTTTAATATGTGCGCAAGTATGTGACCACTATTCTAAAGTATATGATAATTTAAGTTTTGATTTTGATGAAGATGAAAATATGAGTATCTATGGGAAAGAAAAGTGGATTTATAGAGGTGTATCTAACCTTTTGGACAATGCAATAAAATATGGTGAATGTAAAGATATCTGTGTAAATGTGAAAAATCAAAAAGGTAGCGTTATTGTATCAGTAAAAGATAATGGTATTGGAATGAATAAATATAGTATGAAAAAAATATTTTATGACAGATATAGAATAAATGAATTAAATAAAGATGGATATGGTATAGGTCTTAGTTTAGTAAAACATGTATGTAATTTATGTAACGGATTTGTATGGGTAGAAAGTGAAGAAGGTAAAGGTTCAACTTTTTATCTAGTATTTAAAGAATATAAGTAACAAATTAAGATAGATATAATAATTCTAAGACATTATTGAATTGGTAAGAGGAGATGTGAAGTGTATATTTTAAATAATGCAATCAAAAACTTACTTAGAAATAAATTGCGTAGTTCATTTAGTGTAGTTGTTATGTTATTGATGGTCTTAGCAATATTGATTTCCTCAATAATAAATTCGAACGTTAATGTGATAAAGGAAAATTATGAGAAAAAATTTGAATCAGAAGTTCAAATTAAGCTTGATAGTAAAAAACTTGTTCAGGATAATTCAGGAAAGTCTATGATAAAATATAGTAACTTGAGTGTAAATGATTATTTAAATTTTGCAAAGTCAAAATATGTAAAAAAAGTATCTTTTATTGGAAATATCACAGCACACTTTGATGATAACAAATATAATTCTAATGATGACAGGCAAATCGTAGATGATGATATGAGGGCTAAAAATTATGGGATTATAGGATATACAGAAAAGAATGAAAGTTTTAAACACTATAACCTGGAGAAGGTAAAAGGAAGAGTATTTCAAAAAGATAATGAATGTATGGTAAGTAAAGAATTTATTGATATTAATAAGTTAAAAATTGGAGATACGATATCTCTATTAAGTGATTATAGTATTAATACTAAACTAAATTTAAAAATAGTAGGAATATATAAGAAAAAAGACACTAAGAATGATAAAGAGATAGAAATGGTTCAAGATGAAAGTATCTATAATAGTATATTAACTACGTACAATACTCTAGTAGAATTTGAAAAGAAGATTGAATCGGAAAATCCAATAATTTATACAAATGCTAGGTTTTTATTGAGAGACTCTAATAGTAGAAAAGATTTTGAGAAAGAGATAAGAGATAAAGGTCTAAGTGACATTTATAAAGTTACTATAGATGAGTTTGCGTACAGTAAATTAATAGCACCAATGCAACGTTTGTCTAATATAGCTTTTACAGTTACGCTTGGAATATTAATATTAGGTTCGATATTATTGATGATAAATTCTATAATAGCAATAAAAAAAATAAAGTATTACATTGGTGTGTTAATATTAATTGGAATGCCTAAATTTAAGATAGTTCAGAGTTTCATATGTGAAAGTATTATGATAACTTTAGTATGCCTTATACTTGGAGGAGGAATTGTAAGTATATCAGCTTCAAAAATATCAAATTATGTTTTTGAATATCAAAATCAATATAATGTAATACATAATGCTGATTTACTGAATAGTAGAGAATATAAAAATATAGATATAAATAGTGATGATATCAAACAAGAAATAAAAAGTTTAAGAGATAAATTAATTCCAAATTTAATATTTAAGATAATTATTGTAGCGATAATATTGATATTATTAACTGGCATAGTAGCCGTATATAGTACAATTATATATAAACCAATACAGATAATTTATGATAGAAATTAGGTGATGTAAATTGGTAATGCTAGAACTGATAGATGTTAATTATAAATATGAGGGAAGTAATAAATATGTATTAAAAGATGTAAGTGCCAAATTTGAAGCTGGAAAAATGTATGTTATTATAGGAAAGCCTCGGGCAGGAAAGAGTACTTTGTTATCTATAATATCAGGTCTTGATGATTATACTGATGGAAGTATTATTTACAAGGGCAAGGATTTAAGAGATATAAATAAGGATATGTATAGAAATAAGGATATAGGAGCTATATTTAAAGATTATAACTTATTAAATAATGAAACTATTTTGGAGAATATGTTTTTACCAATGAGAATTAGTGAAAATAAGAAAAAGAATAAAAAGGAAATAGTATATAAAATTCTACAAAAGGTAGGAATTGATAAAGAAAAAGTAATGGATAGAGTAGAAAACTTATCTTATTATGATAAACAAAAAGTGTGTATTGCTAGGTCATTATCTAATAATCCTGACTTAATAGTATGTGATGATATTATAGAAAGCACAGATGATAAAAGTGAAGAAAGTCTAATAAATGTGTTTTACAATTTGGCACATAAAGATAATAAATGTGTGATAATAGCAACAAGTTCAGAGGAAGTTGCTTTATTTGCTGATGAGATATGGGGAATAAATAATGGAAACTTGATGTTTATAAAAAGTAAAGATAACAATATAGATTAACATAAATAAAGCATTATCATAATTTTGTGATAATGCTTTTTATCTTTAAAAGAACATATAAATATTCAAACAAATCTTGCCAATCGTCAGGTGAAAACTGACGAATGATTAATCGTTCTGTCTCCATTTAAATCCCCCTATTTTATAAGTAATAACCCATAGTAAATTTTTTAAAGACCTAATAAAAAAAGCTAACATGGGTTTCTTTAATTCTAGTATTTTAGTATGTATCTGTCAAATATAAAGATACTGTTATAGAAGTTGTTTTAGATTGAAATTATATGAAAAACACCTAAATAACACGAAAATGAGCTACAGTTGGGGGGAACTGTAGCTCATTCTATTTTGGGGGAGATAGGTTGAACTTATTGGTTATCCGTATCATATTTTTAGTATAGTCACTTATTTTAGATTATATACATTTTTTTATAAATTTTACATAAAATGTTAAATGTTATAATTGATTAGGTATTATTAGAGGTGATAAAGTTTTAATTATAGAAAATTAATGAAAAAATGTATTATAAATAATTGGAAAATATTATATAAGGTATTAAAATATTAATGTATTTACAGCAATTTAGGAAAAAATATGAAATCTATTCGTAAATATGAAATAAAAATATAATTTAAAAAATATTTGAGGAAAATTTCATATAAAGAATCTTTTATATTAATCTGATTTTTGGGTATACCTATTTTAAAAAAACTTATAATGCAATATAATCTGAATTTAAACAAATACTTAATGAATGCACATTAAGATACTTGAAAATACTGGAAGATATATATTGGAATAAAAAATATTGAATAACTTTAAAGAATTGAATATAGATATAAAACATTTAAATATATTTAAATGAAAAAAATACAAAAAACGACAATTTGGTTTCGGCTAGTTAAAATGTTTTGTAATTGTAGTATTATAGGGTAAAATGCAAAATATATGCGAAAGTAAAATTTTAAATATTGACATTAAATTAAATATAATATACTATGTAAGTGTGATGGAACATTTTTTTCAGAGGGGATTTATAGTGAATATAAAAAAAATATTTAATAACAATGTAGTAGTAAGCTCCCTAGAAGATGGCACAGAGATAATTGTAACTGGTGCTGGAGTTGGATTCAAGAAAAAAGTAGGAGATTTGATAGATGAAAGTTTGATTTCTAAGAAATATTTTGTTCAAGATAATCAAAAAGACAAATACAATCAAATACTTAATAAAACCTCAATTGAATATTTTAAAATTTCAGATGAAATTATAGGAAAAGCTAATGAAGTTTTAAATACTCAAGTAAATGATTCAATAATATTGGCTTTAACTAGTCATATAGAATTCGCTGTCCAAAGAGAAAAACAGGGTATAAAATTACCTAATTTGATACTGAATGAAACAAAACAACTTTATAGAGAAGAATTTGAATTTGGATTATGGGCAATTGATGAAATTGAAAAAAAGATAGGAATAAGGTTGCCTGAAGATGAAGCAGGATATATTGCTATTCATATAATCAATGGATTAGAAAATTCTCAAAAAGATGAAGGTATTAATATACTAGAGTTTTCAAAACAAGTTGTTCAGATAATAGAAGAAGTACATGGATTTAAATTAGATGTAAATTCACTGAACTACTCTAGGCTTATAACTCACTTAAAGTTTTTCGTTCAAAGAATTTTAAGAAAAGAAACTTACAAAGATAGTGATGTTGAAGATATGTATAAACTAGTAAATAAAAACTATAATAAACCTAAAGTATGTACTGAAGAAATTGCAGCATTGGTATTAGACAGATTTGAATATAAAATTAGTAAAGAAGAAGAATTATATCTAATGATTCATATAAATAAAATAACAAACAGTGGTTGTTAGGATTGTAACTGATAAAGCAGGCAAAACCTAAGTCATTGAACTTAATTTTAGTTAAGTTTTTTGATTTAGGCTTTTTTATTGAATACAGACAGTGACTTTTAGGATTGTAACTGGTTAAGCAGGCAAAACCTAAATCATTGAACTTAATTATTAGATTAAGTTTTTTGATTTAGGTTTTTTTATTAAATAAACACAATGGCTTTTAGGATTGTAACTGGTTAAGCAGGCAAAACCTAAATCATTGAACTTAGTTATTAGATTAAGTTTTTTGATTTAGGCTTTTTTATTAAATATAGACAATGGCTTTTAGGGTTGTAACTGGTTGAGCAGGCAAAACCTAAATCATTGAACTTAGTTATTAGATTAAGTTTTTTGATTTAGGTTTTTCTATAAATTAGATTATGTTTTTTATATAAAAATAGGAGGGTGAAAATATGAAAAAAAATAAGTTAGGTCTATGGAATTTCTTCCAAATGTTAGGAAAAACGTTTATGTTCCCAATAGCACTACTTAGTGTTTCTGGTATGATGCTAGGTCTTGGGGCTGGTTTTACAGACCCTAAGATGATTGCAATGGTTCCATTTCTAGGAAATGAATATGTTAATATGATTTTAAATTTTATGTTAACAATAGGATTATTTGCATTTAATAACTTGGGGGCATTATTTGCAATGGCAATTCCACTAGGATTATTAAAAAAAGAAAAAGAGTTTGGTGCATTTTCAGGTTTAGTAGGATTTATAGCAATGCATATAGGTACAAATTTTTATTTAACAAGAGCTGATTTATTAGTAGCAGCAGACCAAATGTCAACTAATGGTCAAGCTATGATTATGGGTATACAGACATATAACACAAGTGTTTTAGGTGGTATTATAGCAGGTTTAATTGTTTATGCAATGTATGATAAAGTTAGTAATTTGAAAATACCAGAATCATTAGGATTCTACAGTGGACCAAGATTAGTTCCAATTGTTAGTTTAATAGTTATGAGTATCGTTGGTTTATTAATACCTATTGTTTGGCCACCATTTTTCAATGCGTTCCAAAGTTTAGGAAGATGGATTTCTTCAGCAGGGCCATTAGGATATTTCTCATATGCAGTAGCTGAAAGGGTTACAATACCATTTGGATTAAACCACCTTGTAACATCTGTATTCCGTTTTACACCAATAGGTGGAACTGCTGTTATTGATGGAGAAACATACTTTGGAACATTGAACATGTTTATGGCATATGTGGAGAATAATCAGATTATACCTCTTGATTTAGCTGGTAAAATGGAGCAAGGGAAATTAATGATTCAATATGGTTTAGCTGGGGCAGCATTAGCTATCTATCGTACAGCAAAACCAGAAAATAGAAAAGCACTTAAAGGACTTCTAATATCAGGAGTGTTGACAGTTATTATAGGTGGTATAAGTGAACCAATAGAGTTTTTATTCTTATTTATCTCACCAGCATTATTTGCTTTCCATACATTTATGAATGGTTTAGCAAACATGGTACTTCCATACTTGGGTGTATTGATGGGATTCACAGGAGATTTAATAGCATTTATAAGTTTTGGAGTATTGAGAGGAGCAGCTACAGGATGGCCAATAGCAGTATTAGTAGCAGCTTTATACTTTGCAATATATTACTTTGTATTTAAATGGGCAATTCTTAAATTTAATATAAAAACTCCAGGACGTGAAGATAAAGAAATAAAAGTTTCTGAAGGGAATGGTTCAGATTTTAAAAATCTATCTACATACAAAGGTCAGCAAATGATAGCAGCACTAGGAGGGCAATCTAACATATTATCATTAGACAATTGTGTAACTAGATTACGTTTAAAATTACAAGATGTATCACTAATAAATGAAGATGCAATTAAAGAAGCTGGTGGTATAGCTGTTGTTAAATTAGATGAACATACAATTCAAGTAATTATAGGTACTCAAGTGTACTCTTTAAGAAAGCAAATGGATAAGGCGATGGAAGGTCATTTGGAGGCATATAATGATTAACTTTGATAAAAAAGTAAACCGATTGGGTACATATTGTACCCAATGGGATTATGTAGAAGATAGATTTGGAAAAAAAGGATTACTTCCTTTTACAATATCAGATATGGATTTGGAATTTCCAAATGAGATAACAGAAGTATTGAAAGAAAGATTAAATCATAGAGTATTAGGATATAGCAGATGGAAGCACGATGATTTTAGAGATTCTATCAGAAATTGGTACTCTAAGAGATTTAATTGTAGTATTGATAGCAATTGGACATATTACAGTCCAAGTGTAATGTATTCAATTAGTAAACTCATTGAAATTTTTAGTGATGAAGGTGATGAAGTATTAATAAATACTCCTGCGTATAATGCTTTTTATGAAGTAATAGGAAAAAACAATCGCAATATTATAAAATCTCCCCTTATAAATAAGGATGGATTTTACTCTATTGATTTTGAGGATTTTGAGAAAAAATGTAAAGATTCTAAGATATTTATTTTATGCAATCCTCATAATCCAACAGGTAGAGTGTGGAGTGAATTAGAGCTTATTAAGATGGTAAGGATTTGTAAGGAGAATAATGTAAAAATAATATCAGATGATATACATATGGATATTGTATATGATAATAAAATGACACCTGTTTTAAATGTGGCAGACAATTATTTAGAGTCTATATTTATTTGTACATCAGCATCTAAGTCTTTTAATATACCAGCATTGACTGGGTCATATGTCATTATACCAAATGAAGAGACAAGAACTAAGTTTGAAAATATAACTAGATATCGTGATTTTGTAAATTCACCAGCTATACTAGCTATTTTGGGGACAATGACTTGTTATAATGACTGTGAATATTGGCTAGATGAGTTATTGAAATACCTTAAAGAGAATCTTCAATATACAATTAACTATATAGAAAATAATTTAAATCCATTAAAATTGGTTATGCCAGAAGGCTGTTACTTTGCTTGGATTGATTTCTCTGAGCTTAAAATAAGCAGTGAAAAATTCCAAAATCTATTAATAGATATTGGTGAAGTTGCTATTATGGCAGGCAAGGTATATGGAGAAGAAAGTGAGTTTTATTTAAGGTTAAATGTTGCATGTTCAAGAGAAAAACTTGAAGATGGCTTAAATAGAATTAAAAAAACTATAGATTATATTACAGAAAATATTTAATATAGAAGGGGAGATGATTATGAACTATTTAAAAACAATGGTTGATGTTATGACTACTGAAATGAATGCTATAAAGTGTTTAATAGATGAAGCAGGTATTGAATATGAAAATATAGTTAATGAAATTGCAAACTGTAAAGGTAAAGTGATTTTTATGGGTGTAGGTAAATCTGCACATATAGGTAAAAAATTGGCAGCTACATTTGCAAGTACTGGTACACCAAGTTTTTTTGTACATGCAACAGAAGCAGTACATGGAGATTTAGGAATGATTGAAAGTCAAGATATTACAATTTTAATCTCAAATAGTGGAAATTCTATGGAAGTTGTAAATTGTATAAAATACGTTAAAGCAATAGGTTCTAAAACGATTGCTTTTACTTCAAATAGAAATTCAGTATTGGCAAAAGAATGCGATTATGCTTTAATATATCCTGCAAAGGATGAAGCTGACCACTTAAATTTAGCACCAACAACATCATCTACAATTACTTTGGTTTTAGGAGATTCTATTGCATGTGCATTATCTAAAAACAGTAATTTTGACTCAGCTGATTTTTATAAATATCATCCAGGAGGAAGTCTAGGTGAAAAACTAAAGGCAGCTAATAATGGTTAAAAGTAAAAAGGAGAGTATATTTTATGTTTAAAATGTTTAAGAAAAAATCAATAAAATCACCAATATCAGGAAAGGTAATAGAGTTATCTAAAATACCAGATGCTGTATTTTCTCAAAAACTTATGGGCGAAGGTGTAGCTATAGATTCTACAGGTGATATTGTTTATGCTCCAGCTAATGGTAAGGTGGCAGTTGTAGCAGAAACTAAACATGCATTTGTTATAGAACTAGAAAATGGAATGGAACTTCTTATTCATGTTGGTTTAGATACTGTAAACTTAAAAGGTGAAGGATTTGAAGCATTAGTAAGTGTAGGAGACCAAGTAAAAGAGGGGGCACCAATGTTAAAATTTGACCGTTCATTAATTGAATCAAATGGTATCTCACTTATTACTCCAGTTACAATAACTAATCATTCAGAGTACAATATGAATACATATAATGTAGGTAATAGTGTAGAGGGTGGAAAAGATACTGTAATTGAGTTTAAATAAAAAGTATAAAATAAAAGATTACTGTCTATAAACTTATGTTGTACAATGTAAATTTAATATAAAGTTGTACTATATAAATTTAATATAAATATGTTAGATAAAAAGGGATTTGCTTGATTCTAAATTGAGTAGTTCCTTTTATTTTTTTGTAATTAGTTTTGTACGTTTATATTTAGATAGAAAAATACCTAATTATAAATAGTAATTGTTCAAATAGAGATTTAAATATATTGTTTGGAGATACATTGTAATTTAAAAGTTAGACACACATGATTTATATAAACTTAAAATAGAAATGTTGACAATAATAATAAACTTTAGTATGATATGTTTATTAAAAAGATAAACTATATGATGGAGGTGAATAATATGAAGATTGAAAATCTTTCTATTAAAGATATCAAAAAAGGTTATGTATTCAATGCAGACTTAAATTGCTATAGTTGCATTATTTGTGGAAAAACATATGAAGTAGGAGAAATATACCGAGTTGGTGACAGATTTTTTGAAGCATCAAGAGCTATTGAATTGCATACAAAATTAAAACATGGTGACTATTTGGAACAATTAGTCAATAATGATTCAAAGTACAATACATTAACTGATAATCAAAAACAATTATTTAAATTATTTATTAGTGATTTATCAGATAAAGAAATTGCAAAAGAGCTTGGAGTATCTACCTCTACAATACGTCATCAAAAATTTATGTTTAGAGAAAAAGCAAAACAAGCTAAGCTATACTTGGCTTTATATGAATCTGTATTTGAAGATAAATCTAATAGAGATAGTACTATAATACCAATCCACGAACATGCCAAAATGGTAGATGAGAGATATGTAGTAACTGAAGAAGAAAGAAAACACATTTTAGAAACATCATTTGAAAGTATGAACCCTCTAAAATTAAAAGTTTTTTCATCAAAAGAAAAGAAAAAAGTTGTTATTTTGTCTAAAATTTTAGAACAATTTGAGCAAGGAAAGCAATATTCAGAAAAAGAAGTTAATCAAATTTTAGAGTCTATATATTATGATTTTGCAACGATTAGAAGATATTTAATTGAATATGGTTTTATGAGTAGAAATAAAGAGTGTACAAAGTATTGGTTAACATAATAAAACGCCAGAATCTATTAGTATATAAAGCTATTTCTTACTTGATTAACTGTGAAAGGAGTCAAAAATGAATGATGAGTTGAAATCTATTTTGTACAACGAAGGTGTAGACATTATTCGTTTTGTTGATATATCTGAATTTCCAATAAATCAAACATGAGGTTTTTCTAAGGCAATTTTATTTTGTATAGGATTGTCAAAGAAGTTTATTAAAGATATATACAATAATTTACCTACAGACAGTGATGAGTTTTTGGAAAAAGAGGAAAAGATGGAAAAACTAGCTGATTGGATTTCTGAATATCTTCAAACAAAAGGTTATAGTGCTTATGCTCAATCAGAAAAAAATAATATAGAACATAGATACATTGAAAGAGGATATATTGACCCTAAGATGCAATCAGGTATTAGCCCTTTACCACACAAGACAATAGCTAATATTAGTGGTATTGGATTCATGGGAAAAAATAATTTATTTATCACTGAGGAATTTGGATGTGCTTTTAGTATGTGTACAGTACTTACAGATGCACCAATTTCTGTTGAAAAGCATCCTTTGATTGATTCAAAATGTGGTGATTGCAATGTTTGTGTAGAAAAATGCCCTGCAAAAGCTATACATGGAAATGCTTGGACTCATCAAGGGGGAAGAGAGTCTATAATTGATATTTCTAAATGTTTTTGTGTTTTAAAATGTATGGTGAATTGCCCATGGTCATTGAAATATGCAAATCAAAAATTATAATATAGATATGAGCTAGACATTTTTATTGTTTTTTAGCTTTCTTAAAAAAATAAATTTATAGGGTGCTTAATAATTGCACCCTTTGTAAAATTTAATATGAATAAACACAATAACTGAGGTAATTGTCAATAACAGCATAAGCTAGAAGAGCAAATAAAAGCTTAATAATAAAATCTAAAAACGATAAGGATATTTTTAAATAATTTTCAATAAAATATTTGCCTATAATGTGTCTAATCTAGCATATTTTTTTAATAGAATGAAACCAACTACTGCAAGACAAGCTTGTGTCAAAGGTACAGAAATCCATACACCATTTAATCCCAGTATGTTTGGTAAAATCAAAGCAACTAGAGCAGTAAGTAGTAAAGGCTCTCCATAAATTAAAATATATGCTAACAGATTCTTTCTGACTGCATAAAAGAATGATGTTGTAATACGTAAAAATGCTATAAATAAAAATCCTGAAATAAAAATTGGAAGTACACTAGAAATGCTTTGTGCTACTATGTCTGATACTCCAAAGAAGTTTGGTATTTTATCTTTAAGAAGATAAATTACAATCATACAAACAATTGAAGTTGTAAATGCTGTGATATAGGCCATTTTTCTAACTTCATTTACAGACTTTAAATTATTTGCACCATAATAATTTCCAATCAATGGTTGACATCCATCACCAATACCTTGTAAAAGTAATTGAATAATACAAATTATATAACTTACAACTGCGTAACAAGCAGCAGCTTGTGCACCACCATATGAAAGAGCACCTTTATTTAGAATTATAATGACTATATTTGGAGAAAGTGTTAATCCAAATGGAGAAACAGCAACTTCGATTATTTTTTTAAAGAAGTATGGCATAGGTTTAAATATAGCAAATCCAAATAACTTCTTTTTAATAGTCAAAAATAAAATACAAGGAAGTAGAGTAACCATTTGACCAATGACTGTGGCTATTGCAGCTCCTAATAATCCATATGAATATACTGAAACAAACAACCAATCCAAAACTACATTTGTTAAGAAGCCTGCAATCATAGAAGACATTGCCACTAATGAACCATTATAATTTCTAATAATTGGGATAAGACCTGTACCAATAATTTGGAATGTTGCTCCGTAAATAATAATTTTTATGTAAGATATTGCATGATTTAAGATTTCTCCCTCAGCTCCAAATATTCTTAAAATTGATTGAGAAGTCAAACCTAATATTATTGTGGAAATTATACAAGCCACAAGCAATATAAAAATAGTATTTCCAAGATATTTATTTTCATCTTCATCACCTCTACCAAGACATATAGCAATTTGAATTGCTCCACCCATACCAATTCCTGTCCCAATTGCCTGAATTAATGCAGTCAGTGGATAGGCAATATTGATTGCAGCAAGTCCTGCATCTCCGATATTTCTACCCACAAACCATCCATCTACAATGGCATAAACACCTGAAAAAGCAAAAGCTAACATAGAGGGTAGTACATTTTTTAAGAATTGTTTCTTTACCATAGTTATTTTTTAGTCTCCATTTCTTTTTTGAATAGTTCTAAAAATAGAGCATTGTTTTTTGTCATTGATTCTCTATTTGTTTGCCCCATTTTGTGCATGACAGATTCCTCAAGCTTAAGCAAATCTTGAAGAACATCTTGTGCATAAATTTTTCCTATTGGAGTTAGGTGAATGATTTTATTACGTCTATCATTCTCATTAACCAATAGTTCAATATAACCTTTATCTTTAAAATTTTTTAGTACAGAGTTTATAGTTTGCTTTGGCATAAGCCATTCGTCACATATAATTTTTTGGGTGCAATTTTCTTGATTTTCCCATATTGCATATAGTGCAAATAGTGAATGTACACTCATGTTATATGATTTGGCCCATTCGTCGTACAGATTGTTTAGACCAAGCCAATAGGCGTAATATTCTTTAATATGTTTTTTTATATCATCTTTCATGGTATTTTTCCTCCGTAATATTAGTCTGATTTAGGACTAATATTATCATGGTTTTTTATTAAAGTCAAGAGTAAAGTAAAAATAAAATAATATGTCCTTCTTTATTTTTCCAAAGATGTATTGTATTATTGATTCAGTGGTAAATACGATGAAATTAAGTTGGATAACAATAGTCATTCAGTATTTAAATTACATTATAAGTTGGTTATGTGTATCAAATATAGAAGAAAAGTAATAGATGATTTTGTTCGAAATGAACTAAAAAATATATTTATTCATATTGAACCAAATTATGGAGTGGAGGAGAAAGATTATGAAAAAAGATACATCTCATGTAATTAAGAGGGCCGAGCGATTTCAAGTTATTTTGATTGGCGAAGGGCTTCTTGTAGGTGCTATAGCTGGTTTGATTGTACTTTTATATAGGATACTTTTGGGGCAGGCTGGTACTTGGCTCAACCAAATATTAAATTTTGTAAAAGGTTCAACTGTGAAAATAGCACTCTGGTTTGCAGTGCTTGCACTGCTTGCGTGGATTGTATCAAAGCTAGTAAATTGGGAGCCAATGATTTCAGGGAGTGGTATTCCTCAGCTAGAAGGAGAGATGACAGGTAAAATCAAGCAAGTATGGTGGCGTGTGTTGCCAGCCAAATTTGTTGGAGGATTCTTATCGCTTATGGGTGGTCTTGCCTTGGGAAGAGAAGGACCTTCTATCCAGCTTGGTGCTATGGTAGGAAAGGGTATTTCCAGAGCTCTTGATAGAGGAAAAACAGAGGAAAAGTTCTTGCTCACTTGTGGGGCAAGTGCAGGATTATCAGCAGCCTTCCATGCACCACTGGCAGGCGTCATGTTTTCACTGGAAGAAGTACATAAAAACTTTTCAGTGTCTGTTTTGATTTCTGTGATGACAGCATCTCTAACAGCTGATTATATATCAGCTAATTTTCTAGGCGTGGAATCAGTATTCCAGTTTGACATTGGAAATGTGTTACCACAGAGTTATTATTGGTTGATACTGATTCTAGGTGTTGTGCTTGGAGTTATGGGGGCATTTTATAATTGGTTTACCTTATTTATTCAGTCTCTATATAAAAAGATTCCCAAAATAGGTACATTTGGAAAAATATTGATTCCATTTTTGATGGCTGGTATTTTGGGGCTTTTGATGCCTGAAGTGCTGGGAAGTGGGCATAATCTGGTGGAAGCACTGACAAGCCATGAATATCTGCTGGGAATGGTAGCTTTGATTTTTGTCATCCGTTTTGTATTTTCGGCTGTCAGTTTTGGGTCTGGTGCGCCAGGAGGAATATTTTTTCCACTACTTGTTTTAGGAGCCTTTATTGGGGGAATGTTCGGAATGGTAGGTGTACAGTTTTTTGGAATGAACCTAGACTATGTCAATAATTTTGTACTTCTGGCTATGGCAGGGTATTTTACTGCCATTGTACGTGCGCCTTTGACTGGAATTATATTGATTTTTGAAATGACAGGTTCTGTTAGTCAGATGCTTTCCCTATCCGTTATTTCAATTGTAGCATATATTGTGGCTACACTTCTGAAATCTAAGCCGATTTATGAAAGTCTTCTGGAGAGATTACTTGAGAACAATGGAGAACCTGTTCATAGAGAGAGGGGAGAGAAAATACTAGATCAGTTTTCTGTTATGTTTGGTTCTCCTGTTGCCAACAAAGCAATTCAGGATATTCAATGGCCAGAAAATTGTCTTTTGGTAGCCATTCAAAGAGGAGGAGAAGAAATTATTCCAAAAGGAAAAACAATTCTCAAGGCAAGTGATATAATTGTGACCATGACAGATGAGAGAGACAGTGGCGTTGTGTATGATAAAATGGAAAAACTCTGTAAAGAAAATACATCATATATTGTCTAGCATAATAGGATGTAAAAAGCATGTTATTGTGTTAAGAAAAATTAGTAAATAATGTGTGTAGAATGTGTTCTGGACAATTCTAAGAGTGACAACAACTATACTTTTGGATGGAGGCTAAATTATGATAGTAAGTGTAAGTAGAAGAACTGATATACCTGCTTTTTATAGTAAGTGGTTTTTTAACAGACTTAAAGAGGGTTTTGTGTATGTTGTTAATCCGATGAATCCAAAACAAGTCAGTAAGATAGAGTTAAATCCGCATACTGTTGATTGCTTTGTATTTTGGACAAAAGATGCAACTCCAATGATATGTGATTTGAATAAATTAAAAGACTACAAATATTATTTTCACTATACTATAACTCCATATGGTAAAGATGTAGAAACACGAATTTTGGATAAAAAGAAGATAATAGAGTCATTTAAAGAAT
The DNA here is from genome assembly GCF_020657875.1 of Clostridioides sp. ZZV14-6150. Taxonomy (NCBI): domain Bacteria; kingdom Bacillati; phylum Bacillota; class Clostridia; order Peptostreptococcales; family Peptostreptococcaceae; genus Clostridioides; species Clostridioides sp. ZZV14-6150. The sequence continues at coordinate 74,697 of NZ_JAGWDA010000011.1, forward strand.
TGTCTAGAAGCATAGGAAAAGAAAGAGTAATTTTGAGATATGACCCAATTTTTCTAAGTGAAAAGTATAACTTAGATTATCATATAAAAGCATTTGATAGATTATGTAGTCAACTTAATGGATTTACAGAAAAATGTATAATAAGTTTTATAGATTTATACAAGAAAACAAAATTTAATACAAAATCATTACATATAAAACCTATACAAATTAAAGAAATAGAAATGTTGTCGAAGGAATTTTTTAGAATATCTCATAAGTATAATATAACACTTGAAATATGCTGTGATGAATATAATTTAAGTAAGTTTGGCATTGGAAACAGTAAGTGTATTGATGATAAGTTAATATCAAAGATTATAGGTAGTGAAGTGAAAGTCAAAAAGGATGATACACAAAGGGACATTTGTGGATGTATTAAGAGTGTTGACATAGGACAGTACAATACTTGTAGACATTATTGTTTATATTGTTATGCTAATTTTAATTATACACAAGTAGAAAAAAATTGTAGACTCTATAATGAAGAGAATAGAGTACTTGTGGGTGCTATAAGAGAAGATGCAAAAATAACTGTTAGAGATATGAAGACTATTAAAATAGATAAAGACAATAATAATCAGATTAGTATATTTGATTAAAAGTAAACATAAAATGGTGACTATTTTAATATGTAAAAAAATATAGAAAAAAGTAAATGTAAAATAAACACTATTTGAATGTGTTAAAAAATATAGAAAATTGTAATAGTAAAATAAGTATAAATAGATATTTTCTATAAGATAGGAATCACTACAATATGTCAATTTGACCAAAATTTTGATATATTGAAAATATAGATAGATTGGTGAAAAGGAGGTATATTTTGAATTTATTAAAGAAATATCCTATACCTATTGCAAGTTTGATTCTATCAATATTTGCTCTAGGCAACTTATTACAATCCTATAGTGAATCATTACATAATGTAATTGGATTTATAGGATTTACTTTATATGCAATTTATATAGTTAAAATAATATTGCTTAGAAAAAGTGTAAAAGAACAACTAGGAAATCCCTTAGTTTTAAGTACATTTCCAACTATAACAATGGCTACAATGATATTTGCCACATATGTAAAACCTTTATCTCCAGAATTAGGTATTGTAATTTGGGGTATAGGAATTGTGGGACATATGGTATTAGTAGTATTGTTTAGTAAGAAGTTTTTAGTTAATTTTTCAATAAAGACAGTATTTCCATCTTGGTATATAGTTTATGTTGGAGTAGTTACAGCTAGTGTTACAGCACCAGTATTTAATCAACTTTTAATTGGTAAAATTGCTTTTTGGATGGGGTTTATATATTATATAGTTCTTATACCAATAGTTTTAAAGAGAGTATGAATAATCAAGGAGATGCCTGAACCATCTTTACCGACTTTAGCCATATTAGTCGCACCAGCCTCATTATTATTGTCTGGTTACATCAATTCTTTTTTAAATAAAAATAGTGTTATATTATACTTATTATTTGTATTGTCAATTGTATTTTACATTGTAGTTTTGGGATACTTACCAAAATTATTAAGATTACCTTTTTATCCAAGCTTTGCTGCATTTACATTTCCTATGGCAATAAGCGCAACTAGTATAAAATTAATGAATGGTTATCTAGTCAAATCTGGAAGTTCTGTAAGTTGGATTGCATATGCGTCAAAATTAGAAGAAATAATAGCTACTATTATAGTTTTATATGTGTTGATTTTGTTTCTTGTACTCGATAATCAAGAGGATGAAGGATTGATATGTGAACCCTTTTTCTTATGGTAAAAAGCGTCACAGATTTCACAGTTTGAATTGACGCTCCATAAAGATAGTAATTGGTTAATTTATCTCACATTTATTAGGTTGCTTGTATATTTTATTTTATTATTTATAATATCATTATAAAATTGCTGTTTTTTATCAATATATTCTATACTATCATTTAATTTCTGCAACTGTCTAAATAACATATCTTTCTTAGCTTCTAATATTTTTTTCCTTTCTGGAATTGAGGACTGACCCATTAAGCATAATGATACATAATGTTTCATTTCTTTGATACTCATGCCACAGTTTTTTAAGCATGATAAACTTTTTATCCATTCTATATCTCTTTCATCAAAAGTCCTATAATTACGGCTATCTCTTTTGACATTGGGAATAAGTCCCTCATTACAATAAAATTTTAATGTTTCATAAGTTAGATTGGTTTGTTTACATACTTCTTTCATAGAATACATAAGAGTTCCTCCAAACATATTTGAATTTTTTTAAAATTAGGTATTGACCGGTAGTAACAACCGGCTTGTATAATTCTATTGTATCCCAAAAATGTACAATGTCAAGGAGGAATAAATAATGGAATATGTTGAATTAAGTAATGGCGTGAAAATACCAAAATTAGGTTTTGGAGTATTTCAGATAACAAAAGAGGAATGTGAAAAGTGCGTGTTAGAGGCAATCAGTGTTGGTTATAGACATATTGATACCGCTCAATCTTATTTTAATGAAGAAGAAGTAGGAAATGCAATCAGCAAATGTGGTCTGAAAAGAGAAGAATTATTCATTACTACAAAAGTATGGATTGATAATTATGGTTACGAGAAAACGAAGCAGTCCATTTTACAATCTATGAGAAAGATGAAAGTAGACTATATAGATTTAGTCTTATTGCACCAACCATTCAGTGATTATTATGGTGCTTATCATGCACTAGAAGATTTATACGAAGCTGGAAAAATCAGAGCAATAGGCGTTAGTAACTTCTCGCCAGATAGGTTAGCAGACATAGCGTCTTTTAACAAGATTGCACCACATGTAAATCAAGTTGAAACAAACCCATTTAACCAACAAGTAAAAGCACAAGAAAACATGATAAAAAGAAGTGTACAAATAGAAGCATGGGCACCATTTGGAGAAGGAAAAAGCAATATGTTTCAGAATCCTGTTTTAAAAGAAATTGCTGATAAACATGATAAATCCATTGCACAAGTTATTTTAAGGTGGCTTATGCAAAGAGATATTGTCGCATTAGCTAAATCCACTCATATCGAACGTATGAAAGAGAATTTTGAAATCTTTGATTTTCAGCTTTCAGATGAGGATATGTGTAAGGTCGCTATGTTAGATACAAACACAAGTTTATTTTTCAATCATCAGACACCAGAAACAGTTGATATGTTTGTAAATATGATTGAAGAACGAAAAGGAAAAATATAAAAATTACAAGGAAGAGAAGAGAATGAAAAAAATAGTTACGATTTTTCTAGGTTTAATGCTTATGTTTATTATGACAGCCTGTGGAACATCTGATTCAGGAAAAACATTAGTAGTTTATTTCTCCATGCCAGAAACTACTGAACCTAAAAATATGACAGAAGATGAAGCAAATAGTACAGTTGTCATTGATGGCGAAGTAATAGGAAATACTCAATATGTAGCAAATGTCATTCAAGAAAGTACAGAAGCAGATATATTTCGCATAGAACCTAAAACACAATATCCGACTGAACACGATGTTCTGGTGGAAGTGGCAAAAAAAGAGCAATCTAATAACGCAAGACCAGAACTAAAAAATCATATCGACGATATAAGCCAATATAACACAATCTTTATTGGTTATCCTACTTGGTGGAGCGATATACCAATGATTTTATACTCATTTTTAGACGAGTACGACTTTTCTGGAAAAACGATTATTCCTTTCAATACTCATGGTGGTAGTGGATTTGCAGATACTATAAATACAATTTCTGAGCTTGAACCTAAAGCAACAGTTTTAAAAGATGGATTTACCGTTTCTAGAAATGATGTTGAAGAAGCAAAGAACGATATTGTATCATGGTTGAATGGTTTAAAGTTAGAGTAGATAAAGGAGAAAATCTTTATGAAGGTGTTCATGGATAATAAGATTCAAAAATCAATTGTTGAAAAATCTGTGAACAGAGAGTTAGAGATAATATCTTTACTAGAAAATTATCTTGTATCAGCATGTTATCTTTCTTACTATTATAAAGATAAGTTTATCATTTAAAAATCTGGCAGATAAATATCTGTCAGATTTTTTAATTTGTATAAATTTGGGTAAATACGAAGATATGGGTTTGCTATTATATATAAAAATTATTAAAACAGGATAAAGAACTTAGATAAAGAATTACTATATAAGAACTAAATTTATTTAATATAATTAACTTTAATTTTATATAGTTACAAATATGTAGTTACAAAAAAGTACCCAATTGTGATGTATTTATAAAACTGATATAGTAATTATATAAAAACTTAGAAATATTTTAAAACCAAAATATATATATTAAAAACCTTAAATTAGTAAATATCAACACATTTATAAATGAAATAAAAGCATGTCTTAATAATTAATAAAAAGAAAGAGGAGATAAAATGTACAATATAGATGATATGATATATGACTGTCCAGTAGAGGCATTATCAAGTATATTAGGTAAAAAATGGGTGGCTATAATAATATGGGAGTTACAAAAAGATAAAAAAAGATTTGGCGAATTACAAAGAATTATTCCAGAATGTAGTAAGAAAATGTTAACTCAACAATTAGATTTTTTAATTGAGCAAGGAATTATAATCAACAAAAAAAAGTCAGTTAATAATATTGTAGAATCAACATATTTTTTAAGTGAGTCAGGATTACTATTACTTCCTGTTATGGAAAAGATGATTATGTGGAGCAATAAGAATTTAAATTGTGATAAATAAGTTTTTAAATTTGCTTTTAAATTTACAGTGACTTAATTAAGCTATGAGTGAATATAAAAGTAAAAACAAAAAAGTACATAACTTTTTGTTTTAATAGTGGAAATAGAATAAGGAGGAATTTTAATTTGGAAAATGTAAATTTATTTGTAGTATTTATAGAAGGAATACTATCGTTTTTTTCACCATGTATATTACCAATACTACCTATTTATCTAAGTATACTGTCCAATAGTAGTGTGGAAAATTTAAAAGAGGGAAAAACGAATTTTATAAGAAGTTCTCTATTTAAAAATACTATCTTATTTACTCTAGGAATTTCGACAACCTTTTTTATACTAGGGTCATCAGTAAGAGTATTGAGTATGTTTTTTAATGAGAATAAAGATTTAATAATGTTTATAGGTGGGATTATAATTATTATCATGGGATTGTTTTACATGGGAATAATTAAATCTTCAATACTAAATAGAGAAAAAAGATTGAATGTAAAGTTTAAAGAAATGAAAGCAATAACAGCGTATTTACTTGGATTTACATTTAGTTTTGGGTGGACTCCTTGTATTGGACCAATATTAGCATCTGTATTAGTAATGGTTTCTAGTTCAACTAATCATTTGAATGCAAATCTTTTAATAGTAGTATATACTATTGGATTTATTTTGCCATTTATAATTACAGCTATGTTCTATAGTAAGCTATTTAAGACTATCGATAAAATAAAATCTAATATGGAAACTATTAAAAAGATAGGTGGGGCTATACTTATAATATCAGGAATATTAATGATGATAAATGGATTTGAAAGTGTGAGCAAGCACTTTAATATTCCACAAAAAAATAAAGTTGAAAATAATCAAAGTGTGAATCAAGGAGAGAATAAACAAGAAAATTCTAATGACAATACACAAGGGGAGTCTAGCAACAAAGACAATCAAAAAGAATCTAATGATGAAAATAGTGATAACGGCTCTAATGATGAAGAAAGAATAAAATCCATTGATTTTACTTTAACTGACCAATATGGTAAAACACACAAATTAAGTGATTATGAAGGTAAGGTTGTGTTCTTAAATTTTTGGGCTACATGGTGCCCTCCATGTAAAGAGGAAATGCCTCATATAGAGCAGTTGTATAAAGATTATAAGAAAAATAATGAAGAGGTAGTAATTTTAGGTGTAGCATCACCAAATTTAGGAAGAGAAGGTTCAAGAGAACATGTAATTAGCTTTTTAAAAGATGAAGGATATACTTTTCCTGTTGCACTTGATGAAGATGGAGAACTAGCATATCAATATGGAATTAATGCTTTTCCAACTACATTTATAATTGATAAAGAAGGATATGTAACTCAGTACATTCCAGGAGCAATGAATAAAGAGACCATGAAGTCTTTTATTGAAACTCAGAAAAATAAAAAGTATTAAATATAAGGTTACAAAAAAGTACCTAATTGTATCACCTAGAAAACCTTGTTATAGTAAGTGTATAAATAACGAAGGAAAGGGTTGAAAATTATATGAAAAAAACATTTGATGCAATAATAATAGGATTTGGAAAAGGCGGAAAAACATTAGCAGGAGATTTGGCTAATAGAGGATTAAAAGTAGCTTTAGTAGAAAAATCAAATAAAATGTATGGAGGAACATGTATAAATGTAGCATGTATCCCAACTAAAAGCTTAGAAAATTCAGCAAACAATATAAGAAATATAAACTCCTGGAGTGATGCACAAATCGAATATGAAAAAGCTATAGATAAAAAAGAAATTTTAATTACAAAGCTGAGAGAAGCTAACTATAATAAGTTAAATTCAAATGATAATGTAACTATATTTACAGGAATGGGTACTTTTATTGATGAAAATACAGTAGAAGTAAAAACTGAAAATGAAGTTTATGAATTAGTATCAGATAAGATATTTATCAATACTGGCTCAAAATCATTTATACCTAATATTAAAGGTATCGAAAATAATAAAATAGTATATAATAGTGAATCTCTTATGAATTTGAGAACTCTACCTAAAAAAATGACAATTATAGGTGCTGGGTTTATAGGTTTAGAATTTGCAGGTATCTATAGTTCATTTGGAACAGAAGTCACAATATTAAATTCAAATAATGGAATTTTACCAAATGAAGATATTGAGGATTCAGAAGAAATAATAAAATTACTTGAAAAGAGAAATGTAAAAATTATAAATAATACAAAGGTAAAAGAGATTAAGGAAGTTTCTAATTTAGCTACAGTAGAATATGAGATAAATAGTGAATTAAAGGAAATAACAAGTGATATAATACTTGTAGCTACAGGTAGAAAGGCAAATACTGAAGGTTTAGGACTTGAAAATGCAGGTATAGAATTAAATGAAAGAGGATTTATTAAAGTATCAGATACCCTTAAGACTAATAAAGAACACATATGGGCTATAGGAGATATAAATGGAGGACCTCAATTTACTTATATATCACTAGATGACTATCGTATAATAATCAATCAATTATTTGGAAATAAGACTAGAACAACTAGTAATAGAAAAAATATACCAAATGCTATATTTATAAGTCCAGCATTTTCAAGAGTTGGTCTTAATGTTAAACAAGCAAAGGAAAAAGGATATGATGTATTAGTAGCAAAGATACCAGTTGATGCAATTCCAAGAGCTAAACAAATTGGAAAGACAGATGGATTTATAAAAATCGTAATAGATAAAAATTCCAATAAGATACTTGGTGCTAGCATGATATGTGAAGATTCTAGTGAGATTATACATTTAATTCAGTTAGCAGTAGATTTAGAAGTAGAATACACATATTTAAGAGACCGTGTTTATGCACATCCAACTATGACAGAGGCTCTTAATGATGTTTTATCTCCTAATATGATAAAGGAAGTATAGAATAAGTCTAATATATAAATAAAGCCTAAAATTATCATTATAAATAAATTTTAAAGAAAGGATACTATGAGAATTTACTAATAGTATCCTTTTTTTACATTATAAAGTATAAATATAGTGTGAAAGTTATTATTTTGTATTATAAGAGAGCATTAAAAGGTATAATCTAAATATTGAGTAATATAAATGAATAAGATAATATTAGCAAACTTAATATCAAGGTGGTGAAATATTCTATGAATAAAATATCTAAAAGGGGATTTGATGAGAGTGACAAACATTGGTTTTCAAGGAAAGAACTTATAAGACTTGTAAAGGCCCAAGAAGAAATAGAATGGTTAATAAATAGAGATTATAAAATAGACCCTGTTGCAACTTTTGTGGGAGATAGATATCAGTTTTCAATAAGACAAAGAGATGCACTGAAGAGAGCAGTATGTACTGATGAAAAAAATAGAATAAGACAATCAAAGATACTTTCTTTAGATAAAATAAATGAAGGAATTATATACATAGATGGTTTTAATTTGATAATAGCTCTAGAAGTAGCATTATCTGGAGGAACTCTAGTCATAGGAAGAGATGGAAATATAAGAGATTTAGCAGGTCTTAGAGGAACATATAAAATTATAGATAAAACAGAAGAAGCTTTAAACTTAATAGGAAAGTTTTTTAACAAATATAAAGCTCCAAAAATTAAATTTTACTTAGATGCACCAGTTTCTAATTCTGGAAATCTAAGGTATAAGATATTAGAACATGCCAAGGAATGGAAAATTGAAACAGAAGTAGAATTAGTAAAAAATGCAGATGTTATATTAGAAAAACTTGATAGAGTAGTTAGTAGTGATGCTGTTATAGTTGATAAATGTATAAGTTATTTTAATGTAGCTAGAAGTATAATTGAAGAATACATTAAAGATTGTAATATTGTAAATTTAAATGGATAATAACCTTTAATTATACAGAGTAAGTTTAAAAATAGAAGAACGAATACATATCGAATTTCATAAAGTATTGTAAAAAGACATATGAGAGGATGGGTATGTGTGAAGCTATTTAAAATAAACATTAAAAAGTACAGAGCACCTATATATAAATATGCTTTAGTAAATGTAAACTTGAGGTCTGTGAAATCTACAAGTTCAAGTATTATAACTGTAATACCTCAAGGTTCTAAATTAGAGGTGTTAGATGAAGAAGACGATTGGATTAAAGTAATTTATAATTTTCAAGAAGGGTATGTATACAAGGATTTAATATCAGTAAGTGAATATGCTTGGAGTAATTTAAATTTAAGAGAAGATAAGTCTACAACTTCTAATATAATTACAGTAATTCCTGAAAAGTCTAGGGTCGAAGTTCTACAGGTAGATGGTGATTGGAGTAAAGTTGTATATGATGATAAAACAGGATATGTTTTTAATTATTTCTTGTCAAATGATGGAAATAAACCTAATGAATTAGACTATAAGTATTTTTATACTGATATGACTAAATTTGTTAATGAAAATAATATTAAAAGTACTAGTGACTATCTAATTACCACAGACCTTAAAAATAAATACACTTATATTTTTAAGAAAGATAATGGTGGCTGGGGGCAATTATATAAATGGGAATGTACTATAGGTAAACCTGAAACTCCAACGATAACAGGTATTTTTTATATAAGTGGTAGAAAACCTTCTTTTGGGACTGATGAGTATTCAGTTAAGTATGCCACTCGTATTAAAGGAGGGTATTATTATCATTCTGTGTTATATAATTCAACTGGAAGTTATATAATAGATGCTAGACTTGGTGAAGCTCTTAGTCATGGATGTATAAGACTAAGTACAGAAAATGCTAAGTGGATATATGATAATATACCTGACACGACAACAGTTATAATTCATTAAAAATATTATTTATTAGTTTCAAGGAGTTTAAAATAAAATAAAATTAAAGATAAGAATTTAAATAATAAGAGAGTGTCAATAATTAAATAAAAATATTTTGAGACACTCCCTTATAAATATACATAATTAATTTATAAGTATTATTATACTAAGAGATTTTCTTAAATAATTCTATAATTTTGTCTTTATCAAAGAAAACAGGATTGGCTCCAGCACAAGCATCTTTCATAGAATTTTCAGCAAGCAACTCAAAATTAGGATTATCAACACCAACATCTTTTAAAGATTTTGGTATTCCTACCTCTTCTGAAAGAGCCTTTATTTTATCTATTACAAAATCAACACATTCTTTATCTGATTTGTCATGTATATTCATTCCAATAATTTCAGCTATTGGACGGAATTTAGAAGGTGCAGATTTAGCATTTTCTTCTTCAACTATTGGTAGTAACATAGCATTACATACTCCATGAGGTAAATCATATAAACCTCCTAATTGATGAGCCATGGCATGGACATTTCCAAGACCTGCATTACTAAATGCAATTCCATTTAAAAAACAAGCATAACACATTTGTTCTCTAGCATCTATATCATTCCCATCTTTAACAGCTCTAGGAAGATATTCAAATATCTGTTTTATAGAATATAGTGCAGTTGAATCTGTAACATCATAAGCTCCATTAGCCACTACAGCTTCTATAGCATGAGTAAGTGCATCCATACCAGTGGCTGCTGTTAAGTTAGCTGGCTTACTAATCATTAATTCTGGGTCATTTACTGTCATTGTAGCTAGTGCATTTGTATCAACCATTATCATTTTTACATGTCTATCTTCATCTGTTATAACATAATTTATTGTAACTTCAGCTGATGTACCAGCAGTAGTAGTTATTGCAACTATAGGAAGACATTTTTTGGAAGTTTTATTTACACCTTCATAATCTCTAATGTCTCCTCCATTGGTAGCTAATATAGAAATAGCTTTGCCACAATCTTGTGGAGAACCACCTCCTATAGTTATAACAAAGTCGCAATTTTCTGATTTTAGTATTTTAAGACCATTGTTAACATTAGTTACAGTTGGATTTGGTTTAACTTCATCATAAACAGCAAAGGTTACACCTATTTGAGATAACATATCTGTTACTTTTTTTACAGTACCATTTGAAGTTAGAAATTTATCGCTAACGATAAATGCTTTTTTAGTGCCTAAAGATTTAATAGAATCTTTAGCTTCACTAAGACACCCTTTTCCAAGTAAGTTTATTGGTGGTACATAATAGATACTCATAGTTAAAATCTCCTTTTTTGAATTAATTTTTATGTAAAATATACATACCTATAATAGTCTTATACTAATTCACATATTATATATTGGTTTTGAGGTTAAAATACATATTGCGAGTTTTTATATAAGAACTAAGTTCGTAATTACGATTATGATTAGAATTTAACATAGTATTTTTATCATGTCAATAAAAATATTAAAAATAAAAAAGAGCATAAAAAAACAAAGTTACTGTAATTAAGTCAGCAACTTTGTTTTTATCAATCTAATTTATTATAATATCTTCATTACGTTCTTCCATCATAGATTGAATGTTTTTTTGTGCATTTAAAAGTAATTTTTTTATCAGTTCTATTTTTTCTTCACTAGACCTAAAAAGTGGAAGTGTTACACTAACAGCGGCTCTTATACATCCATTTTTTCTTATTGGTACAGCAAGGCATTTTAGATATTCCATTGATTCTTCACATTCTGAAGCTATTTGAGTTTCACGAACTTCAAGAAGCTGGTCATATAAAATATCAAAGTCAGTAATTGATTTTTTTGTAAATCCTTTTAACCCATCTGGATATAAACTTATTAGTTTTTCCTTATCAAAATCACATAAAAGTGCTTTTCCAAGACCTGTACAATTAGCAGGTATCTTTTTACCAACATAAGAAATAAGTCTAATTGGCTCTGGAGAGTCAACTTTTCCAATATAAAGAACTTCGTTATTGTCAAGTATACCAAGTTGACAAGTTTCAGAACAAGAATTAACTATATTAGTCATTTCGTCAATTATGTAGTTAAAAATAGTTCTTTTTTCAAAAAACGAAGACCCTAATGTGTAAGAACGTATACCTATGGAATATTTAGACGTATTTTTATCAATAGTAATGTATTTTCTAGCATTAAGTGTATGAACTATAGGAAAGATACTACTTTTTGGAGCATTGATAGCATCTGCTATTTCTGTAAGAGTATATCCATTCTCAGATTCAGCTAATGCTTCTAAAATATCTAATATCCTAGCTGTTGGGCGATGATTATCTGAAGTCATAAATTTCCCCCTATCTTTGTTAATTTAAAGTGTTAGAATATGTTGATTTTAGCATAATGTATGATAATTTACAATGTAGAAATAAAATATATGACTGTATATACAAATAAGCTTTAATTGTAAATATTTGTATATGATTTTTTTTATGAAAATTTATATTGAAAACTTGAAATAATTTCCAAAATATACCTGAAGAAAGTACACTGTATTTAGCTATATAATTTAAGATAAGACAATAATAACCGTATTTTATATATAAATATCGAAATATTATGAATTTAAATTATATAAATTGTGATATATAGATGTGAATTGAGAAAAATTACTTTTTATATTTTGCATATAATGAAGATAATTGATAACTATTGATATATTATCAGATAATTTGAAAAAATTTTGACAAAAATTTATTTTTTTTATTGACTCATAATTAGGAAAATGCTATCATTAATTCAAAGATTCGTAAATAAAAACTTAGTTCTTAAATACGAACCGAAACGGCCGTTAAAATTAAAGCTAAAAAATTTAATAAGAGTAATTAAATATCATGTTTTAGGAGGAGTAACTTTATGATAATGGATTTTATTAAAAAAATTCCTGCAGGTATGATGATAGTTCCAATGTTTATAGCAGCTTTCATTAATACATTTTGCCCAGATATTGTACAAATAGGTTCATTTACAACAGCAGTATTCTCAAGTGTTGGCTCTGCAACTATAATAGGGGTTCAACTAGTATGTCTTGGAACTCAGCTTCAATTTAAAGAAATGCCAAAAGTATTAAAAAGAGGAGGCATACTTCTTGGCTCTAAATTTGCTATAGGTGCTTTAATAGGTATACTTATAGGAAAATTATTTGGAATGGATGGAGTATTAGGTCTTACAACTTTGGCAGTTATAAGTGCAGTTACAAATAGTAATGGTAGTATATATCTCTCATTAATGACTTCATATGGAGATGAAACAGATTGTGCAACTATGAGTTTACTTACTTTGAACGATGGGCCATTTTTTACATTGATAGCTCTTGGAACTTCAGGACTTGCAAATGTTCCATTAATGTCATTATTGGCTGCAATTGTGCCAATACTTGTTGGTATGATAATAGGTAATTTTGACAAAAAGATGAAAGAATTTTTAGAACCAGGATGTAATTTATTAGTACCTTTTGTAGGATTTGCACTTGGAAGTAGTATAAATCTTGCAAGTATATTAAAAGGAGGTCTATCTGGAGTATTGCTTGGATTAATATCTGTGTTTGTAGGAGGTATATTTATAGTATTCTGTGATAGATTTATAGGGAAACGTCCAGGGTATGCAGGATGGGCTGTAGCCACAACTGCAGGGAATGCAATTGCTGTTCCTGCTGCTGTTGCATTAGTTGACCCAACATGGCAGCCATATGTTGCAACAGCTACAACTCAAGTAGCAGCTGCAGTAGTTGTTACTGCGATATTAGTTCCTCTTATAACTAGCTGGTGGGCCAAGAAGCATGGATGTCCTAAATTCCCAAAACAAAAAGATGATGGGACAATAGTAGCCTGATGAATACAGATATATAATTACTAAGATGATTTTGTATATTAATAAAATTATATTATTTATAAAGGAGAACAAAGATAATGATAAATGCAGTGATAATTGATGAAAAAGATAATGTTGCAGTAGCTATTGAGGCAATATCTAAGAACAGTGAAATTAAATTTAAATTAAAAGATAAAACAATAAAGACAATAACAGCTTTAGATGATATAACTATTTATCATAAATTGGCTATAAAGGATATGGCTGAGGGAGATAAAGTTACTAAATATGGAGAACACATAGGAGAAGCTAATCAAGAAATAAAAATTGGTCAACATGTACATATTCACAATGTTAAAAGTGTTAGGGAAGATTTAGATAAACAAATTGTATCGAACATATAAAGTAACATTTATAATTCAAGCAAAGTAGTATTTAGTATTAAATGATTAAAGTATTTTGTGTTGAATGATTGAATAAGAATGATTTTAGTTAGCTAATTAGCAATAAGAATAAAATTTATAGTACAAGAAAATCACATAAAGTATGATAAAGAGACTATTTTAGGAGGAAATCAATATGAAATTTTATGGATATAAAAGACCAGATGGAAGAGTTGGTATAAGAAATCACATATTAATATTACCTACAAGTGTGTGTGCATCAGATACAACGAGAATTATAGCCTCACAAGTTCAAGGGGCTGTTACTTTTAATAATCAAAATGGATGTTCTCAAGTAAGTTCAGACCAACAATTAACTATGGATGTTATGGCTGGATACGCAGCAAATCCTAATGTATATGGTGTAATAGTTGTGTCTTTAGGTTGTGAAAATTGTCAAAATGACTTGGTAGTTGATGCAATAAAAGAGAGAACAAATAAACCAATAAAGACTCTTGTAATACAAGAAGAGCATGGAACTTTGAAAACTATAGAAAAAGCTGTTCGTTATGCTAGAGAAATGGCACAAGAAGCTTCTTTACTTAGAAAAGAAGAATTTCCAATATCTGAACTTATATTAGGGACTGAATGTGGAGGGTCTGACCCAACAAGTGGGCTAGCTGCTAATCCGCTAATAGGAGAATTAAGTGATAGACTTGTTGATTTAGGGTCTACTTCAATTTTAAGTGAAACTACTGAATTTATAGGAGCAGAACATATATTAGCTAGAAGAGCAGTAAATGAAGAGGTAAAAGAAAAAATACTACATATAGTACATAGATATGAAAATTCATTAAAATTAGTTGGAGAAGAAGTTAGAGAAGGAAATCCATCTCCTGGAAATATAGCTGGTGGACTTACAAGCTTGGAAGAAAAATCACTAGGCTGTATACACAAAGGTGGGCACAGAGTAATAAGTGAAGTATATGATTATGCAAAGCAAATTGATAAGAAGGGTCTTGTAATAATGGATACACCAGGAAATGATGCTTCATCTGTTGCGGGTATGGTTGCAGGAGGAGCTCAAGTCGTAGTATTTAGTACAGGGAGAGGGACTCCATCAGGAAATCCAATAGCTCCAGTAATAAAAATAACTGGAAATAAAATAACTTTTGCAAATATGGAAGATAATATGGATTTTGATGCTAGTCCAGTTATATATGGACCACAGACAATGGAAGAATTGACAGATGATTTATTAAATCTAGTTGTAGATGTAGCAAATGGTAAGCAATCAAAAGCAGAATCACTGGGATATACTGAAATGGCAATAGCTAGAGTGTGTAATTATGTATAAAATATAGGACTTAAAAAGGTATGCATTTAGAATTTTACTAAAGGGTGATAGTATGAAGTTTGTTAGTTTTAGTAGTATTGAAGATACATCTAAAAAGGTAGGAATTCTCTCAAAGGATGAATTGTTTATTATCGATGTCAATTCCATAAGTCTTAGTAAATTTTTTATAGATGTAATTGATTTAATTCAAAGCGTATCTCAGGATGATATTATTAAGTTAAAAAATATTATAAGTGAAGAATCATTTAATGCCTATAATGTTTTTAAAAGAGAAAAATGCACTATACATGTTCCTATAGAAAAGCCAATACATGACATTTTATGTGTAGGAGTAAACTATAAAAAACATCTTGAAGAAACTCAAACTCATTTTGATAGTAGCTTTGAAGAACCTGAGAAAACAGTCTATTTTACAAAACGTGTGACAAAGGCAATAGGTCCAGAAGACGAGATAGATGCTCATTTTGATATAAATAATCAGTTGGATTATGAGGTTGAACTTGGAGTAGTAATAGGTAAAACAGGTGTTAATATAGAAAAAGAAGATGTAGAAGATTATATCTTTGGTTACACTGTGATAAATGATATTTCTGCTAGAAAGTTGCAAAAAGAACATGTTCAATGGTTTAGGGGAAAGGGATTAGATACATTTACATCTTTAGGGCCATGTATCTTACATAAAAGTGCAATTTCTTTTCCAGTAAAACTTAATGTATATAGTAGAGTAAATAATGAAGAAAGACAAAATTCTAATACAGAGTTATTCATATCAGATATCTCAGATATAATTTCACAACTTTCAAAAGGGATGACTTTAGAGGCAGGAGATATTATAGCTACTGGAACACCTTCTGGAGTAGGGATGGGCTTTTCTCCTCCTCGATATATGAATAGTGGAGATGTAATTGAATGTGAGATTGAAAGTATTGGAATATTGAAAAATTATGTTAAGTAAATGTTTTATTATATAATTTTAAAACATGGGCTATAAACATATTAAATGAACATATCAAAATAAATTTTAGGAGTTTAAATTATGAAAGCAGAATTTTTGACACCAGTTGTTACAATATTTGATGAAGACGGAAATTTAGATAGAGAAGGAAACAAAAAAGTATATGATTACCTTATAGATGGGGGAGTAGATGGTCTAGTTATAATGGGAAGTACTGGAGAGTTCTTTAATATGTCTATGGATATGCAAAAAGAGCTTATAGATTTAGTAATTAATCATGTCGATAAGAGGGTTAAAGTGTTTATAGGTACAAGTCGTATGTGTGCAGATGAGTCTATAGAACTTTCAAATTATGCACATAATAGTGGAGCAGATGGAGTTATGATAATAAGTCCTTATTATTTCTCACTTGATGATGATAGTATTGAACTGTTTTACAGTAAGATAGCTGAAAACACAGATGCAGAAATATACCTATATAATTATCCAGATAGAACTGGTTATGATTTAAGTCCAGAACTTACATTAAAGCTTGCAAGAAAGCATAAAAACATAGTTGGATATAAAGATACAGTAACTTTAATGGGACATACTAGAGATTTAATAAATACTATGAAAACAGAGTTCCCAAATTTTAAGATATATAGTGGATATGATGAAAATTTTATACACAACTTAATGTCTGGAGGAGCAGGATGTATAGGAGGATTATCAAATCTAATTCCAGAAGTATGTTCTAAATGGGCTGAAGCTTATAATAATAAAGATATGGACAAAGTTATTGAAATTCAAAAATATATTAATAAAGCAATGGATTTTTATTCAATAACAAATCCATTTATACCAGCAATGAAGAAAGCTATGAATATTAGAGGATTAGAAATAAGTGATTATGTAACTGCTCCATTTATAAAGCCAAATGAAAATCAAGTATGTAAAATTAAAGATTTGATGGATGAATTAAATATAAACTAGGAAGATAAAGAGGGTTTTAAATTGATTTTTATAGTCATTTTAAACCCTCTTTTTGAGTGGATATATTAAATCAACCTTGCAAAGTAATTAACAATAAACTACAATTATCTTAATGAAAAATTAAATATAAATAATACTAGGGTACTATTTTAGTTTAATAGGGAAAGTGATGTAAATTCACTACAGCCCCCGCTACTGTATACGGATACAAAATCAAATCCACTGAGATTCATAGTAATTTTGGGAAGGTTGATGGAGGAAAAGCCGTGAGTCAGGAGACCTGCCCAGTATTACATAAATACAATTTAGGGTGGAGATTGTAGTTTATAATAAAATGAGATATCAATTCATTTTTTATAAAATTGATATAGAAGCTTCTCCTTGCTAATTTAGGAGAAGTTTTTTATTTTACTAAAAAGTTATATTTATAAAATTAATTTTAGTAAAATGTCTTTTTAAAATATATGTAGCCACTCATAAAAAATAAAATAATGGAGTGAAAGTAATGAAATTTAAATCAAATGTTTTAAAGCAGTTTTTCTTAATTGTAATGGTAGTTTTTTTCGTAGGAGGTATTGTAGGTTGTAGCAAAAAAGATAACAACAATGAACAAGTTAATAGCGGTGAAAAACTAGAATTAAAATATGCAAGTGGGTTTAGTGTTGAGAATTTAGAAGATGGAATTAAAAAGGTTGTTGATGGAGATAATAGAGAACTAATTTTGATTCCTAAAAAGATAAAAATACCTGAAAAATACAAGAATGCAAATATAGTTAGGACACCTGTGGATAATGTATTGATAGCATCTACAACACAAGCTTGCTCTTTAAGGACGATAGGTGAGTTAGATAGTATAAAAGCAGTAACAACAGAAGAACAATATTGGACTATCAAAGAAATTAAAAATTTAATGAAAGATGGAAAGATACATTATGTCGGTTCAAATTTAGCACCAGACTATGAAAAAATAGTAGACTTAAATCCTGACTTGACTATAGTGAGTAGTGGTTTATCAGAAGCAGATACAAAGTTTATAGATAAGTTAGAAGAATTGGGACTTAACTATGTTGTAGATAATGAATATAAAGAACAAAATCCATTTGGAAGAATGGAGTGGACAAGCTTAATAGCTGCATTTTATGATAAAGAGGATATAGCTACTAGTGAATTAGATAAAACAGTACAAAAAATAGAAGAAGTTAGTAAAAAAATAAAAAATAAAAGTAAACCTAAAGTTGTATGGGCGTCTGTATATGAAGGTAATGCTTATATAGCACCTAAAAATTCATATGTAGATAATATGATAAACATGGCAGGTGGAATAAATGCTTGTGCCTCAATAGATTCAAATGAAGGGCGAGTAAGTATTGAGCAATTGCACGAAGTAGCAAAAGATGCAGATATATTTGTGTATTCATCAAGTTCAGATTATGCACCAAATTTAGAGTCTATAAAATCTAGTGCACCAGTGTTATCTGATTTAGATGTTGTCAAAAAAGGGAATTTATGGGTGTTTGCTCCAGATTATTATCAATCGGTGGATAGGACAGATGAATTAATAGTAGATTTGGTTGAAATGTTTCACCCAGGTACTACTGGTGAAAAAATTAAGCATTATGTAAATTATGATAAGTAATAGATAAGATTAAATTAACAAGTAAACTTTATAAATTTGAGTTAATGTAGTTTTTAATAAGAGGAGTATATAGATGGACTTTATCAATAAAAGCAGAATTAAAAATACTACTATATTTATAACCTTAATTGTAGGCATAATACTTACTTTTTTGATATGTGTAGCATTTGGTTCTGTAAAAATCGAATTTAAAGAAATAATAGATGTTGTATTAAGAGGAATAGATAGTACAGAACACTATAAAATAATCTATAATATAAGGATTCCTAGAGTTCTTGCAACTATGGTAGGAGGTGCTTGCTTAGCAGTATCTGGTATTTTACTACAGATATTTTTCAAAAACCCAATAGTTGAACCATATATCTTAGGTGTGTCTTCAGGTGCCACTTTATCAGTAGCACTGATGATTTTAGGCGGATATACATTAGGATTTGAAAGTATAAATTCAATGAGTATATTTATAGCCGCATTTGTAGGAGCTTTAATTGTAATGTCTATAGTTATTCTATTTGCCAGCAAAGTAAAAAATATAACAACGCTTTTAGTTATAGGAATTATGACTGGATATGTATGTAGTGGAATAACAAATATATTACAATCATTTGCAAATAATGAAAAATTAAAAGAATTTACTATGTGGTCTATGGGAAGTTTCTCAGGATTTACATGGGAAAAAGTAGAAATACTTATGTTAGTCGGCATATTAGGTCTTTTGATGACTATATTCATAATAAAACCTCTAAATGCTTTTTTACTAGGGGAAGAGTATGCAAAGAGTATTGGTGTAAATATAAAATTTTTTAGATTTTTGGTAGTATTTATATCTAGTATACTAGCAGCAATAGTATCAGCATTTGCAGGTCCTATAGGATTTATTGGTCTTGCAGTACCACAAATAGCAAAATTGATATTTAGAACATCGGACAATAGAGTATTGATACCAGTAGTAATTCTTTTAGGAAGTATAGTTACAGCTCTTTGTGATTTAGTATCCAGAGTAATTTTGTCGCCAATAGAATTACCAATAAGTGCAATAACTTCATTATTAGGTGCTCCAATTGTAATAATGTTATTGATGAAAAGGAAGGATAGGGCTTAGACATGTTGAGAACTAATAATTTAAGTGTTGGATATGATAAAAAAGTAGTTGTAAGTGACATAAACATAGAGGTAAAAAATGGAGAAATATTATGTCTTTTGGGAAGTAATGGTGCTGGTAAAACTACTATATTAAGGTCTTTATCTAAACTCATAACACCAATAAGAGGTGAAATATATTTAAATGATGCAGATATAAATCATATCTCCAGAAAGACATTATCTAAAAAGATGGCTTTAGTACTTACAAATAGATTATTAGGAGATTTAATGACTGTACAAGATGTAGTTAATATGGGAAGATACCCTTATACAGGATTTTTTGGAAATCTATCTAAAAAAGATTTAATAATGGTAGATGATTCATTAGAATCTGTAAATGCACTTCATTTAAAAAAAAGATATTTTGATGAACTTAGTGATGGTGAAAAACAAAAGGTATTAGTTGCAAGAGCATTAGTTCAAGAGCCAGAAATAATAATATTAGATGAACCTACAACTCATTTGGATATAAAGCATAGATTAGAACTTATGAATATACTAAAAAAACTAAGTAAGGAAAAATCAATATCAGTAATACTTTCATTACATGAAATAGATATAGCGCTAAAAAGTTGTGATAAGGTTGCTCTTGTGAAAAACAACAAAGTTATAGCGTATGGTCAGCCAGAAGATATGGTAGATGAAAATATGATAAATTCACTTTATGAATTAGAGGATAAAAATTTTAACAGTTTATTAGGTGCAGTAGAAATTAGCAATAAATCAAAAAATGAAGTTTTTATAATTGGTGGAGGTGGCAAAGCAACACCAATCTACAGAGCTTTTACTAAAAGAGGTATAGGTATATATTCTGGCATAATACATGAAAATGATATTGATTATGAAATTGGTAGGACTATGGGCATAAAGTTGTTTACAGAAAAGCCATTTGAGTCAATAAGTGATGAAAGTTTCGATTTGGCTATTAGAAATTTAAATAATTCTAAGATTATAATAGACACAGGATTTAGCGTAGGAGAAACAAATAAAAGAAATATAGACATTATAAAAGAGGCTTTAAAATTGGACAAAAAAGTTTATTCATTTAGAACTAAAAGTGAGAGTAATAAGTATTATAAGCATTTGAGTGACAATATAGAATATGTAGATAAAGTTTCTAAAATAGTGGATAGTATTGATAAAAATAATTTACTGTAAATTGTAATTTATGGCATATTTAGGAATGATAAAATATATAAAAGAGTATCGTAAGTAGATTTTTAAAGTGCATTTTTAAAATCTCTAGATACTCTTTTTAGAAATTGTTTATTTAGTGATACATTTTTTTACTATGTATTTTCAACTACACACTTAAATAAAAAAATAATACTTTATAGATAACCAATAGCCTCATCTCTAGTTAGAAAAAAGTGAATTCCTGTAGTTGATTCTTTCCATCTATTTTCATGAAAATCTTCAGCTACCACCATTTCTCCTACTCGATATATAAAATTTTCATCAGCATATGCACGAGCACTTTTAAAAGATTCTTTACCATCGATGCTTGTAATTGACAGTACTTTTGCTTTGTCACATCTACAAGCATTTGATGTAGCAGATACTCTTTTTGCATCACTTGGTATCAACAATTGTACCATTCTAAAATTAAAACATTTTTTATAAGCTACAAATGCACCTGTTTCAGGACAGTACAATTTAAAAAAACGAGTACTTTCATCTGATACTACTCCATCCAATGTAGCATATTCCAAATTAGAATTTTCTAAATTAGTTCCTCTAATATCTGAGTTAGATAAATCACAAAATCTAAAATTGGCACCACCTAGGTCTGCATTTTTTAATATCGAATTTTTTAATGAACAATCTGAAAAATAAGAATTCTTAAAGCTAGAGTTTTCTAAATCTGCCTTTTCTAAATTTAAATTGATTAGGTCAGACCACGAAAAGTCAATATTACTTAAACAATATCCTCTTAAATCCATATTTTCTAATCTTACTTCTTTTAAATCTGCCCTTTCTCCATCATTATTATTTTTAAGCCACAAATAATGTTTATCAAGTATTTTTTCTAATTCTTGTTTAGAAACAGTTTTCATTAAAATCACCTTCACTAATTTATTTTTATATATTTAGTAGAAAAATAGTCATATATGTAATTATATAACAATGCGCAAAAAACTTCTAAATAATATATAAAATATTAAATATATTATTGAAGATTTATTATTTCTAGTAACATATAAACATTGAGTAAATATTTTTATGGTTTTATTTAGAGAATAAAGTAAAGAAAGGAAGATAATAACTATGATTTTAACTTCTTTAAATAAAAATAATATCAATGATATAATAATAAAAGTTTAGATATAAAAAAATTTGTGTATATACTATATGTAGTATATAATAGATAAAGCACTAACTATATGTAGTGCTTTTGTTTTTGGAAAATACTTATTATGCCCTATAATTATAGGTTGTTTTTGGAATTTGAACTGATAAATATTAAAAGAAATAATAAGTAAATTAAATGAAATTATAGCACAAGATTATGTTAAAAGGACGGTAAATAATGAATTGGATAGAGCTTAACAATCAAGTGATAATTAAAAATGAACAAGGGAAATATCAATTGGAAAAGGATAAGGAAGCCCTAAGTAGTTACATAGAAGAATTTATAAATCCAAAGTTAAAGAAATTTAACAATCTAGAAGAAAGATTGAAGTATTTAATGGAGGAAGGTTATTATTTAGAAGAAGTAATACATAAATACAGCATGGATTTTATCAAAAAGATATACAAACTTATTGAGGAACATAAATTTAAGTTTCAGTCATATATGAGTGCAAATAAATTTTATCAAAATTATGCATTAAAAAGTAATGATGGAAAAGAAATATTAGAAACGTATAATGAAAAAGTATTAATTGTAGCTTTAACATTAGGAAATGGTGATGAGAGTCTAGCTTTAAACTTGGCAGACAAAATAGTAAAACAAGAATTTCAACCAGCTACACCTACATTTTTAAATGCTGGAAGAAAAAGAGCAGGAGAAATGGTATCATGTTTTTTACTATCTGTAGAAGATAGCACAGAAGGTATTTCATATGCTATATCTTCATCAAATCATTTATCAAAAATAGGTGGAGGAGTTGCACTAAACTTATCTAAGCTTAGAGCATCAGGTGAATCTATTAAAGATATAGAAGGTGCAGCTGGAGGTGTTGTTGGAGTAGCTAAAATGTTGGAACAATCATTCAGCTATTTTAATCAGATGGGAGCTAGGCAAGGTTCTGGTGCAGTTTATCTCACAGTATTTCATCCTGATTTTGAATTATTGATGGATACTAAAAAGATAAATGCTGATGAAAAAATAAGACTTGCTACATTATCGCTGGGAGCTATTATACCTGATAAATTTATGGAGTTAGCAGAAAAAAATGAAGTAGCCTATGCATTCTATCCTCATACTGTGTATAAAAAGTATGGAGTTTACCTTGATGAGATAGAAATAAGTGAGTGGTATGATAGGTTAGTTAATGATGAAGATATAAGAAAAAAAGAAATAAATCCTAGACAAATGTTGACTAAAATAGCACAAATGCAACAAGAAAGTGGATATCCATATGTAGTGTACATAGATACAGCCAATAGGGAACATACATTGAAAGAGGTTGGTATGGTAAAAATGTCTAATTTGTGTTGTGAAATATTCCAATACCAAACATCTTCAGAAATAGAAGGCTATGGTGGAGAAAATAAATGGGGTCAAGATATAAGTTGTAATCTTGGTTCTTTAAATATAGCAAATGTTATGGACAATAAAACTATAGAAAGCACAGTTGAGACATCGATAAGAGCATTGACATTTGTAGCAGATAAAACAGACATAAAGCCAGTACCGACTGTAAATAATAGCAATAGCAAATCTCATTCTATAGGATTGGGAGCTATGAATTTACATGGATACTTAATAAGAGAAAATATTTTATATACTTCAGAGGATGCTATAGAGTTTTCTAATGTATTTTTTGCAATGATTAGATATTATTCAATTAAAGCATCTATGAAAATAGCTATAGAAAAAAATCAAACTTTTGAAGGGTTTGAAAAATCAGAGTATGCTAAGGGAAGAAAAAGCAAGGTATTATCAAAATACTATGAACAATCTTATCTACCTAAGTTAGAAAAGGTAAAAGCATTATTTGAAGGTATTTATATACCAACAAAAGAAGACTGGACAAAATTATTGGATGAGGTCAAAGAAAAAGGTATATATAATGCATATTTAATGGCAGTAGCACCAACTCAAAGTATTAGTTATGTTCAAAATGCAACATCAAGTATAATGCCAATTACTGAGCCAGTAGAAGTAAGAACATATGGAGATTCAACTACGATATATCCAATGCCATTTTTAACTAATGAAAATATGTTGTATTATCAATCAGCATATAGAATGGATATGAGGAAAGTTATAGATTTAGTATCAACAGTTCAACAACATGTTGACCAGGGAATATCAACAACATTGTTTGTTACAGATGAAAAGACAACTAGAGATATAGCTAGACATTACATATATGCATATAAAAAAGGTCTGAAAAGTTTATATTACACAAGAACAAAGATGACAAGAGACACTCATGAGTGTCTAGTATGTTCAGTATAGGGAGAGAAATATATGACATTTAAATTACATAAAACACATGATGCAGTTAATTGGAATAAAGAAGAAGATGGATTCACACAGGCTTTTTGGGAACAAAATGTAAAACAATTTTGGCTTCCTGAAGAAATATCTGTTTCTAAAGATATTAAGGTATGGAATGAATTAGATGATAATGAAAAAGATTTATATAAAAAAGTATTAGGTGGACTGACATTACTGGATACAAAGCAAGGGAATAATGGGATTCCATCGATGATGAGTTTAACAGATAATCTTCAAAGAAAAGCAGTTTTATCTTTTATGGGTACTATGGAAGAAATACATGCAAAAAGTTATTCTTCTATATTTATGACTTTGCTTTCTAACTCCGAGATAGATGATTTATTTGAATGGATAGAAACAGAGCCAACATTACAACGAAAGGCTGATTTAGTTTTAGCTCAATATGAAAATACTACAAACCAAAAGAATTTATATTTATCAATGGTTACAAGTGTGTTTTTGGAGAGTTTCTTGTTTTATTCAGGATTCTTTTATCCATTGTATCTGTCTGGTCAAGGAAAAATGGTTGCTAGTGGAGAAATAATATCACTTATTCTTAGAGATGAGTCTTTACATGGTAAATATATAGGACTTCTTGCGCAAGAAATATACAATTCATTTGACAATGCTGATAAGAAAAAATTAGAAGATAAGATGTATTCTATACTTGATATTCTTATGGAAAATGAGATAGAGTATACAAATGTAATATATAAAGATAGTGGACTTGAAGAAGAGGTTGTAGATTTTTTGAAATACAATGCAAATAGAGCTTTAGAAAATTTAGGATTTGAAAGACTTTATACTGTAAATGCTATCAATCCAATTGTGTTAAATGGACTTAGTACTGAAACTAAAACACATGATTTCTTTTCAACTAAAGGTAATGGATATCAAAAAGGGGTCTATGAAGAGTTAGAAGATGAAGATTTTATAATATAATTTATTTTATAAATTGTGACACACTGTTGTCACTTTTATCATGATAATATCAATGTATAAAATAAATATACGGAGGTATTTTTTATGAAGTATGAATGGAGAAAGAAAGATAAAAAGTTATATTTACCTAATGAGAATCCTGTAATAGTTGATGTACCAGAACAGAAATTTATTATGATAAAAGGAAAAGGAAATCCAAATGATAAAGAGTTTAGTGAGGCAATTGGAGTTCTATATTCTTTAGCATATGCAATAAAAACTATGCCTAAAAAGGGTATTGTGCCAGAAGGTTACTTTGATTATACTGTTTTTCCATTAGAAGCTATATGGGATAAAACAGAAGATAGTAAATGTTCAAGTACACTTATTAAGGAAGAATTGATTTATACTATAATGATACGTCAACCAGACTTTGTTACACAAGATTTATTAAGCAAAGCAATTGAGATAGTAAAAAAGAAAAAGCCACATAATCTGATTGAAAATGTTGAATTTGGAATTATTAATGATGGACTATGTGTTCAAATGCTTCATAGAGGTTCATATGATAATGAACCAGAGAGTTTTATTATTATGAATGAATTTTGCAAGAAAAATAAACTTATAAGAAAATCTGATATACATCGTGAAATATATATAACTAATGAAAGTAAAGTATCAAATGCTGATTTGTTGAAGACTGTTTTGCGTTTTGAAGTAAAAAGAGAGATGTAAGTATATATATTGCTTTATTGTTATACTATAATAAAGTAATGAGGTGATTATATGAAAAGTAATAGATTATTTGAAATTATTTATATCCTGTTAGATAAGAAAAGAGTCACTGCAACGGAGTTAGCTGAACACTTTGAAGTATCTAGACGAACTATTTGTAGAGATATTGAAATATTGTCATCTTCTGGTATTCCAATTTATACTGACAAAGGTAGAAATGGTGGTATAGGTATTTTAGATAATTTCACTTTTGATAAATCTATTTTATCTGAGCAAGAGCAGAATGAAATTTTAGCTTCACTGGAGAGCTTAAATGCACTTAAGTATCCAAATATTGATTCTACATTGGCAAAACTTAAACCTTTATTCTGCAAATCAGATACAAGCTGGATAAGTGTTGATTTTTCTCATTGGGGTAGTGATGATAGAGAAAAAGATAAATTTGTAAAGATAAAATCTGCTATATTAGATTGTAATATTATAACTTTTGAATATATAGACACTTATGGAAAAATAAGTTTACGCTGTGTAGAGCCACTTATGATTTGGTTTAAAGAAAAATCATGGTATCTTAAAGCTTATTGTCGTAAAAAAAATGATTATAGAATTTTTAAAATTATAAGGATGAGAAATATCTGCGTCTGTGAGCAGACATTTGTGAGGAGTATACCAACAGAAGTAGGAGAAATAAAAGAAAATGAGTATAAAAATATCAATTTGGAATTGAAAATTTCTAAAGATATAGGATATAGAGTATATGATGAATTTGATATTGACAATATATCAGATGATAACAATGGAAATTTTATAGTGACTGTACAATATCCACAAAACGACTGGATTTATGGATATATACTTTCTTTTGGAAAAAATATTGAGGTACTAGAACCCATAGATGTTAGAGATAAGATTTTACAGATTATTGATGATATTAAAATAAAATATTTGTGATTACTAAAAAAAGTGAAGTATTAATTATACTTCACTTTTTTTAGTAAATTAGCAAAGTATAATTTAGTTTTTTATCACATTTTTATTTTACATATATAGAATCAGTGTCAAATTATCTATACTAATTGTGTATATATCATTATAAGTAGATTAATAGTAATATACATATGTTATTGTTAAAACAAATTGAATATATTATTTTAATATTGTAAGTAAAATAGTAATAATTTGTAAATAAACATTACTTTTTTAAGAAAAAATTAATATATTGACAAAAACTAAGTGCTCATTTAAACTAATAGTTGAGAATAATATTCAATATTAAATAATAGGAGGAGCTATGAATAAATATCTTCTAATAAATCCAGTAGCAGAAAAAATGTATGGGGAAAAGTTTAATATTATCAAAGAAACTTTGATAAAAAAAGGGTACATAATGGTTGAATGTGAGGCGCAATTAGAATATGTAAAGAATCAGTACAAAGAATATGCAAAAAAAATTGAAAATACAATGTTAGATTGTAGATGTCCAGAAAGCATAAATCTTTTAAAAAGAAATAATTTGATAAGTGGCTTTGAAGTTCCTATGATAGAACCAATATTAGTAAGGACTTGTAGAGTCTTATATGAAAAATATATTAAAAGTGAAGAAGATATGTTAATAGTAACCTGTCCATGTACACAATTAAGAGATTTTGCAAGTGAAAAGTTTAAAGGCAAAGATAATGCTGTATTTTATACATGGAAGGAATTTGCTGAAAAAGAAGGTATAAAATCACTTGGAAAAATAGATGAATCTCCAATTCCATTAGGATATTTTAAGGATTCTTTTGAAAAAGTTCTTGAAGTATCAAGTGAAGATGAAATATTAAGTAAAATACAAGAAATTAAAAATGGCTCTGAGGATAAGTACGATATAGTAGAAATGTTTTATTGTAAAGATGGATGTAATAATGGAGATGGTTTGTAAATGGGCAATAAAATTAATGATAAACTTTTGAGGTTAATAAAAAGTGTTTTAATATTTTTTATAATTCTTGTATTGTGGAAAATTACAAATTATCTTAGTATTTGGAGTGAATATATACTACCACCACCTGAAAAAGTGTATAGTACATTTTTAAATATGATAAATGATGGTTCAATATTTATTAATGTATATGCAAGTATGAAAAGAGTTTTGATAGGGTTTGCAATAAGTACAATTATAGGTGTTCCTTTAGGTATATTCTTTGGAATTTATGGTAAAGTTTATGAGTACTTTAAATCATTGATAAATTTTTTGAGAAATACACCACCGCTTGCTCTAATACCAATGCTTATATTATGGTTTGGTATAGGTGAAGAATCAAAAATAATAATTATAATTTTGGCATCTTTTTTCCCAATCTTTACAAGTACATTAAAGGGGATTAAAAATTGTGATTCAAAGTTAATTGAAGTAGGCAGAGTATTTGAATTGTCAAAGCTTCAGATAATATTTAGAATAATTATTCCTAATGCAATTCTCGATATTGCAGTTGGTCTAAAGTTAGCACTTGGATATAGTTTTAGAGCAATTATAGGAGCTGAACTTGTAGCTGCTTCGTCAGGTCTTGGATATTTAATATCTGATGGAAAAGAAATGTCTAGAACAGATGTTGTTATTGTAGGAATAATTGTAATTGGACTTCTAGGAATAATTACAGACTATATATTTTCAATTATTGTAAAGAAGGTAAGCAAAGGAAAGATGGTGGAAGCATATGAGTAGTCTAGTATGTAATTCTGGGTATATAATCAGAAATCTATCTAAAAGTTATAAAGTTGATAATGAAGAACATGTAGTGCTTAGTGATATTTCTTTAAGTATAGATAAAAGTCATATAACTGTAATTTTAGGTGAAAGTGGATGTGGCAAAACTACTTTACTTAGGGCAATTGCATCACTTGAAGATGTAAATAGTGGTGAAATTAGGTTTGTAAAAGATAATAAAGAGTATAAACCTAATGTTGGCTTTGTATTTCAAGAAAGTAGGTTGATGCCATGGTTAAATGTAAGTGAAAATATAGCTTTTCACAATCAACGAAAAAACACTCTTTTAAATAAAATACTCAATAAGTTAAATCACTCAAAAAGTACCACTAATAAAGATAGAAATGATAATCTTATATATTTAAATGGCAAGGATGATTTAAGTAAATCAAACAAACAAGATAGTATTGATATAGAAAAATATCTTAAAATGATGAACTTACAGAAATTTAAAAATTCTTATCCAAATGAGCTTTCAGGAGGTATGGCACAGAGAGTAAGTATAGCTAGAGCACTTTCTTTTAATCCAGATATGTTGTTTATGGACGAGCCTTTTTCAGCACTAGATTATTTTACAAGGATTGATATGCAAAATGAAGTTATAAGAATACATAAATCAACCAATAAAGGTGTAATATTTGTAACTCATGATATTGATGAAGCATTAAAGATAGGCAAAAAAATAGTTGTTTTTACAAAGGAAAGAAAAATAGAAGAATTTAATATAGAGGATGATTATAATAGAGATTTAACTTCAAATTACTATATTAAATTAAAAAAAGATATTTTAATGACAATGAAATCAAATAAAAGCATTTAAAGAAATTAATAATATTTTAAGGAGTAAAAATATGAAATTAAAAAAACTATTGATAGGTATAACAATATTAACACTTACAACAGCGTCTTTAGCTGGATGTGCAAAAAAGAATGAGGGTGAAAATCTTTCAGAAATAAATTTAACTTATGTAAAATCACCACTAAATGTGCCTTCTATAATTCAAAAACAAGATGATTTATTTGGGAAAGAATTTAAAAAGGATAATATAGCAGTTAATTTTCATGAAATAACTACAGGACCGGAGCAAACACAGGCTTTAGCGGCTGGAGAGATAGATTTTTTACATGCATTAGGAGGGACATCAGCTTTAATAGCAGCATCTAATGGTGTAGATTTAAAAATATTAAACACTTATAGTAGATCACCAAAAGGATTTATGATTTTAACAAATAATGATTCAATAAAATCAGCAGCAGATTTAGTTGGCAAGAAGGTTGCTGGACCAAAAGGAACTATATTACATCAAGTATTAATTGCAGCACTTGATAAAGAAGGACTAAGTATGGATGATGTTGAGTTTGTTAATATGGGTATTCCAGAAGCATCAGCAGCTCTTTCTGATGGTAGTGTTGATGCTGCATTGATTGCTGGACCAGCAGCTCTTAAAGCCATGAAGTCTGGAAGTAAACTTGTAGCAAATGGTGAAGGTTTAGTAGATGGTATAATAGTAACTGCTGTTAGTACAGATTTTGCTGAAAAACATCCAGAGGTAGTTGAAAGATTTATGAAAGTTGAAAAAGAAACTTTAGAATATGTAGACAATAACTTTGATGAAGCTATGGAAAAGGTAGCAAAAGAAGTTGATTTAAGCGTTGAAGAAACTAAAGAGTTATATGCTTGGTATGATTTTAGTTTAGATATAACAGACAAAGATATATCTTCTCTTGAAGAGACACAAGACTTCTTAATAAAAAATGGATTACAAGAGAAAAAAGTAGACATAAAAGAATTAATATATAATGCTAAATAGTAGAGTTAATAGTGCTAAAAGTTTAAGTTACCTTATTTAAGGTAACTTTTTCTATTCTATTGATAAAAATATATGCTAATGGTATGTTTATATATGGAGCAATATGAGAATGTAATATTAACATAGGGTAAATAAGAAAATTAAAATATGGAGGAATTATATGAGTCATAAAATATATATTGTAGAAGATGATATATCAATAAGTACATTACTTAAAGATTATATAGAGAAATATGGATTTGAAGTAATGGTTGAAGAAAACTTTGATAATATAATTACTACATTTGCAAATTTCAAGCCAGACTTAGTGCTTTTAGATGTAAATTTACCAAAGTTTGATGGATTCTATTGGTGTAGATGTATTAGACAACAATCAAATATTCCTATAATTTTTGTATCAGCTAGAGATAGTAATTTAGACCAGATTAGAGCTTTAGAAAGTGGAGCTGATGACTATATAACAAAGCCTTTTTATTATGATGTAGTAATGGCAAAGATAAAAAGTCATATAAGAAGGGTATATGGTGAATATTCGCCTAAAATAGATGAGAGAATATTAGAACTAGATGGACTAAAGTTTTATCCAGAAAGATTAGAGCTAGAGTTAGAGGATAAGACCTTGATTATCACTAAAAAAGAAGGAATATTACTTGAGTGTCTTATAAAAAAATACCCTAAAGTAGTAAGTAGAGATTATCTATTAGAAAAGATATGGGATGATATTGAGTTTGTAGAAGAAAATACTCTAAATGTAAATGTTAGTAGAATAAGAAAAAGATTTGAGGAGTTAGGTATAAATGATGCTGTTCAAACTGTACGAGGAGTAGGATATAAGCTAAATAAAAATTGGTAAGGAGAGAATATGAAATTATTATTTAAAGATTGTAAAGGCTATATTTTTATATATTATTTAGGAATATCTATGACAATTATTTATTGTAGTCTTATGAAATTTATCAGTGTAGAAGAAGCTTTATATATCTTATTGTTTAGTACTTTTATCTTATTGTTTTTTTTGATATATAAATATTATAAAAATAGAGAAGTATATAATCTCTTTAAAAAAGGTATAAACTCTTTAGATGAATCCTTTTTATATTTAGGGAGCTCTTTTTTTGGAGAAAACATATCAGTTATTTTAAAACAACAACATAGATTATATCAATCAATGATTCAGGAACATAAAAAAATACATAGTGAACATTTAACTTTTATCAACCAATGGATTCATCAAATGAAGACTCCAATATCAGTTATAAGTCTTCAACTTCAGGAATATGAAGGTGAAGAAGTTACTGAAAATATAAAAAAGGAGATAGATAGAGTTAATAAAGGTTTAAACATGGCTATGTATTTCGCAAGAGTGGATGAATTTCAGAAAGATTTTGTGGTTGAAAAAGCTAATTTGAATGATATTATAGTAGATACTATAAATGATGAAAAGAGATTATTTATAAAGAATGGGATAATTCCTAAAATAGATATAGATAAATCTATTTATATTTATACAGATATAAAATGGATGAAATTTATAATAAATCAGTTAATTACAAATGGAGTTAAATATTCTAAAGATTATAGTAAAGATTTGATTATAAAATCTGAAGAAAATAATAAGTCTATAATTTTAAGTATAATAGACAAAGGTGTTGGAATTGTATCTAAAGATATAAAAAGAGTATTTGACCCATTTTTTACAGGAGAAAATGGACGTAAATTTGGAGAATCTACAGGTATGGGACTCTATCTAGTAAAAAAAGTATGTGACAACTTAGGTCATAAGGTCAATATAAAATCAGAAGTAGGAAAAGGAACCGAAGTTTCAATAATATTTAGTAAAGATAATATAAACTAATAAGAGACTATTTTAAGATGGATTAACATTGTATTTATAATTTAAATGTCTTGTTAAAATTAATGTGTATATATTTTTTAATAAGATTTATAATTATACAATCTAATTTTAAGATAGTTTATTTTTTGCAAATATTACATAGATGTAATGTTTGTGTAATGTTTGTAGATAGTGAAATTTTCTAATGTCAATTAAAATTAATATAAGAAATGACATAAGAAAAGAAATTTTAAGAAGATTATATAGTAAAGAAAGGGTGTTTATCAATGAGTTTGGATATTATTTTTATATTAAAATCAATCATAATAGCTATAGTAGAGGGACTTACAGAATTTATTCCAGTGTCATCTACAGGTCATATGATTTTGGTGGGAAGCTTAATAGATTTTAAAGGTCAATTTGCTGAGATGTTTGAAGTTGTAATACAACTTGGAGCTATACTAGCAGTAGTAGTACTTTACTGGAAAAAAATAAAGGATAGTGTTATAGAGTTTTTTAAATTCATATTTACTGGAGGTAAGGAAGGAAAAACTGGATTTAAATTTGGAATAAATGTTATTGTAGGTTGTATACCATTTGGGATTGTGGGAGTTATATTTTATGATAACATAAAAGCATTGTTTAACTTACAATCTGTAATTATAGGGTTCATAGTTGGGGGTATTTTATTATTAGTAATAGAAACTCTATTTAGAAAAAAGAAGCACTCAACAGATAATATAGATAAAATCACTCCAGTGCAAGCTTTAAAAATCGGTGTATTACAAGTTTTATCTGCGTGGCCAGGAATGTCAAGAAGTGCATCTACTATTATGGGTGGATGGATAGCAGGGCTTAATTCTCCTACAGCAGCAGAATTTTCATTTTTCTTAGCTATACCAGCAATGGTAGCTTCTTCAGGACTAGATTTATTTGAATTTGATTATTCAATAATGACACCAACTTTGTGGATTGCTTTAATTGTTGGATTTATAGTAGCCTTTCTTGTGTCTATAGTAGTGATGGAAAAGTTCGTAAATTTTCTAAAGAAAAAACCAATGAGAGTATTTGCTATATATAGAATAGTGGCAGGTATAGTACTTGCTATATTAGCTTTTACCAATATAATTAGTATATAAACTAAAATAAATTCAGTATTTATATAAAATTTCTTTAATTAATATGAGTAGTATTTAATATATACTTCATGTCATTTTATAAATTAGAAAGGAGTTATAAATAATGAAAACCTTAATTGTGAGTAATTTGAGCAAAGTATATGGTAAAAAAATGATTTTTAATGCATTAAACAATATAAGTTTTAGTATAGAGGACGGAGAATTTGTAGGAATTATGGGACCATCTGGAAGTGGCAAGACTACTCTTTTAAATATGATTTCTACTATTGATAAAGCAACTACAGGAAAAATAGAATTAAAAGGTAAAAATCCATTATCATTAAAAGGTGAAGAACTTGCCTTATTTAGAAGAAGAGAGTTGGGGTTTGTATTTCAAGATTTTAATTTATTAGATACTTTAACTATTGGTGAAAATATAGTATTGCCATTGACATTAGATAAGGTAAGTGTAAAAGAACAAGATGAAAAGCTAAATGAAGTATCTAAAATTTTAGGTATAGAAGATTTATTAAATAAAAGGACTTTTGAAGTGTCTGGTGGCCAAGCTCAGAGGACTGCTATTGCTAGGGCATTAATCAATAAACCATCAATACTTTTAGCAGATGAGCCAACAGGTAATTTAGATTCAAAATCATCAAAGACTGTAATGGAGCTATTTCAAAAGATAAATAAAGAGAATAAAGTTACTACTATGATGGTAACTCATGACCCATTAGCAGCAAGCTATTGTAATCGTATTTTATTTATAAAGGATGGAGCTATATACAATGAAATATATAAGGAAAATAGTAGAGAGCAATTTTATCAAGAAATAATGGATGTGCTTACATTATTGGGAGGAGATAATTAATGAACATAAAACAATTTGCCATTAATAATATTTCAAGAAATATTAAAGCATATCTAGGATATTTAGCAAGTATTGTTATATCCTCTTCACTACTTTTTTCTTTTATTATGTTTACAAGTCATCCAGGTTTAGATATAGCTCAATTTCCTGACTATTTAAAAGAAGGGCTTAAGATGAGTAAAATAATTGCATATTTATTTTTATTCTTCTTTGTGTTTTATTCAGTGAGTGTTTTTCTTAAGAGTAGATATAAAGAGTTTGGAATACTCTATATTACAGGTATATCAAAACGACAAGTAATGAAATTGGTTCTTATAGAAAATATAGTAATAAATATAGTATCTTCTGTAATTGGGATAATAGTAGGTTTAATTTTTTCAAAGATATTTTTAGTAACTATGTCTACTTTTTTAGAATTATCACCACTAGAATTTTATATACCATTAAATGCAATGTTTTCCACTTTAATTTATTTTATGGTTTTAGCTATATTAACATCTATATTTACTTCTTTTATAATTAAGGAAAATCAAGTATTGAAGTTACTTAAAGGTACAAAAACTCCAAAACCAGAGCCTAAAACATCACTAATACTTGCTATATTAAGTATTTGCCTGTTTATAATAGCGTATTATAGTGCTGTTACATCAACTGACCAATATACAACATATTTACGCTTAGTTCCAGTTACATCTCTGACGATAGTAGCAACTTATTTATTCTTTTCTCAATTTAGTGTGTACTTTATAAAAAAATTGAAGATGAAGAAAAGTTTTTATAGAAGTAATACAAATATGCTTTGGATTTCAAACTTAATTTATAAGGTAAAAGATAATGCTAGGATATTCTTTTTGATAACTATAACTTCTGCAGTGGCATTCACTGCTATAGGTACTGTTTACTCATTTTGGAAAGATGTAAAACGTCAAATTAATTTAATATATCCTAGCACAATATATTATTCAACAATGACTTTGCATAATGACACTAATAAACCTGACAGTAAAGAGAAAGATAAGGAAAGAATGAGTTTTATAGAAAATAAGTTGAAAAAAGAAGGTATAGATTATGCAAGAGTTAATGGTGAGTTTAAAACTGTATTTCCTAAGAAAAGTGATTTTAATGTGAGAATAATGAAAGAATCAAAGTACCTAGAAATTACAAAGACTATAGGAGTTAAGCCTATAAGTTTTGAAGATAATGAATCTATATCATTGTTTTCATCAAGTTTACCTGGAGATAAGAAAGTCAAAGAAAATGTCATTATAGGGAATAGAAGTTTAAAGGTGGCAAAACAAGTTGAAGAATGTGTTATGCCAGCGTATTATAAAAATATGTATGTGGTAAAAGATAATTTTTATGATAGTATAAAATCAAAGTTTATAATAGATAGATTTTCAACATTTGAGGTAGAAGATTCAAGTAAAACTATAGATATATGTAGACAATTTGAAGATAAATTTGATAATGAGTCTAGAATGCAACCATATTTGTTTTTCTCTAAAGAATTAATGATAGAAACTGGTAAACTAACATATTCTACATTTATGTTTTTAGCAGTATTTATAGGTTTAATTTTCTTTGTTACTACAAGTAGTTTCTTATATAATAAGTTTTATATGGATTGTCAAATTGACAAGAAAAAGTATGAACAGTTAAATAAATTGGGGATGACATATAAGGAGATTAAAAGAGCTTCAACCATTGAGATTGGAATTGTGTTTTTGTTACCTTATGTAGTAGCTGTTGTACATTCGGTATTTGCACTTACTGCACTTAAGAACTCTTTTGATATAGAGGTTGCATCATCTGCGGTTTTGGTAATGGGAAGCTTGTTTATAGTTCAAATAGTGTATTTCTTACTTATAAGAAATAATTATTTAAAAGAGATAAGATTAAATTTAGTCAATTTTTAATGACTATTATTAACTAATAACAAAAAGGTTTAAAATTAATTAGTATTACTGGAATTATAAATGTT
Organism: Clostridioides sp. ZZV14-6150; assembly: GCF_020657875.1. NCBI lineage: Bacteria > Bacillati > Bacillota > Clostridia > Peptostreptococcales > Peptostreptococcaceae > Clostridioides > Clostridioides sp. ZZV14-6150. The sequence goes on from NZ_JAGWDA010000011.1 coordinate 111,253, forward strand.
TATTTTTTCAGTAATATTTTTTATTGTATTAATTATTAAGATTCTATACAAATATGACATAATAAATGTCAAAATTATAAAAATATTCTACTTATATAAAGTATAAAGAGGTTATATGTACATATCTGTAGAAATAAATAATATAAAAATATTAATTAATGTTATTAGGGGGTGTTATTCATTAGTAAATTAGCTAATGCATTAAGAATGATGATATTAATTCAAAGTAGAGGTAAAATGAAATGTAAAGAGTTATCAGAAGAGTTGGAAGTAAGTGAAAGGCAAATAAAAAGTTATAAGATGTGCTTGGAGCAAGCTGGTATATTTATAAATTCAACACCTGGAATTTATGGTGGTTATGAAATCGATAAATGTAATAGTATCTCATCAATTAAATTATTAGATAATGAAGTTTCAATTCTAGATATGGTAAATTCACAGCTAGAGTACAATAATGATATTTACAAAAATGAATTTAATAGTATTGTAGAAAAAATAAAAGCAGTATTAAATACAGGAGAAAAAAGCGATACATATATGGATTATTTCACAGTACAAGCACAACGTAATTGTGATTATGAGTTTGAAAAAAATAAGTGTAATGAAATAACTAGAGCATATACCACAAAGCGTAAACTTTGGATAGAGTATTATTCATTGAATTCAGGCAATAGTGAAAGAATTGTTCATCCATATGGTTTGTTTAATTATAAGTCAGATACTTATATGGTAGCTTTTTGTGAAAAAAGATTTAAGTTTATAGACTTTAAATTATGTAGAATTAAAAACTATAAGGTTTTAGAAAAAAAGTATAATGTAGATAAAAGTTTTAATTGGGGTGAATACAGTAAAAATAGTATAGGAATTTATAAGGGAGAAGAAATTAATGTTGTTATAAAAATTAGCCATCCATTTTCAACAATTATAAAGGAGAAAGTTTGGGTTAATAATCAACAAATTATAGAGTATGATGATAAATCTATAATGTTTAAAGCTAAAATGAGAGGTTATGAGGAGATAAAAAGTTGGATTTTAAGTATGGGAGCCTATGTTGAGGTTGTAGAACCAGATAGACTTAGAAATGATATATTGTTAGAGATTGAAAAAATGAAAAAAATTTACTAATTTTTTCAAATAATTTATACTTGGACCAATATACTTCACGGTCTAGTGTTAATATATTAGTTGAGAGAGGTGATATTATGAAAATGAAAATTGAATTTAGTACAGGTTGTATACCAATATCTTATAATTCACTCTTTATGAGTATTATAAAAGAAGCAATAAGAAAATCTAATGAAGATTACTATAAAAACATGTACTATTATAATGAAAAACACAATAAAAAAACTAAAAATTTTACATTTTCAGTTTATATAAAAAAATATAGTATTGAAGGTGATAATTTTATTATCAAGGATAAAGTAATATTAAATATAAGTACTCCAGATTTAGAATTAGGTTTTCATATATATAATGGATTAATGACTTCTAAAAAATGTTTATATAAAGACTATGAACTTACAAGGATTAGAATAGATTTATCAAGAGAAAAGAAGGTAACAGAAGAGAGGGTACTATTTAATGCATTATCTCCAATCTGCATAAAGTCTAGAGAAGGGAAATTCTTAGAGATAAGTGATGATAGATATATAGAAGAGTTAAACTATATAACTAATGAAGTTGTCAAAAATTATAGGGGAAATGGATTAAAAAGAAAGCTAGAATTTGAAAATATAGGTCTCAAAAAGGTAGTGGTTAAAGAGAGTTTAAGAGAATTTAAAAAAATAACAGGTAAAGAATATCAATATGTTAATGGTTACAAAGGTAAGTTTATATTAAAAGGTGATATTGATGATTTAAATCTTATCTACAATCTAGGACTAGGTTTTAGGCGTGCTCAGGGATTTGGAGATGTAGATATTCTAGAATGGAAGTGAGCTAAATGAAGTTAAGGGTTTATAGAGGAGACTGGTTCTTTAATATGGGTATAGTTGGATTTTTAAATATAATAAAGAAAGCAGATAAGAAAGCAGAAATATTTATTATGGAAGATTATATCGAATTTGATAGTTCATTTCTTGAAAACTTTCATGAGGATTATTTTAATTACTTTATGGATGAATATGATGTATCAAAAAGGATTAGGAAGAGTATTGATTACAGTATAAATTTTATTAAATCTAAGCCTGATAAAATTAAAGATGGAATTAAAAAAATTAAAGATAGTATAAAACAACAAAATGATAAGGTTAAAAAATTTGATGAAGAAAAATTCAACTTGATAAAAGAAAAGTTAGATAGTATATCTAAGATAAAAAGTTATGATGAATTTGACATATTAGAAACTTTAATTGATGAGATTATAGATATATTTAAAATTAAATCAATAAACGATAGACTTACAGCTAATCTTTATAAATATGTAGTTCAAGATAATTATTTTGGACAAGTTAGTTTTTTTAATGTTGCTAAGGCTAAGTTAGATTTAGATGGATTAAAACAGGTAATGTTTAACGACTATTTAAGACAAATCATATATCTAGGGGAGTTAGAGGATTTACTAGAAGAGAATGATTATGATAAATTGAAAAACTATTTGAATGATAGATTAAATAGTATGGCTAAAGATGTAAGTGAAAAAAAAGTTAGTAAGTCTAGTATAAATACTATAGAAAAAATTATGAAGGAAATAAATAAAAACTTTATAAAGAAAAATAAAAGTATTAAAGATATAAAAGAGTATATGGATAGTTTAGAAGTATGTGAAATGTGTGGTTCATACAAAGGTATATTAGATGAGTCTTCAGAAAGTAATTTTGCTCCTCTTGGAGTAAGTACCAATAATGCTAGAAATATGTTTTGGAATCAGGAGTACACATCATCAATATGTGATATTTGTAAGCTTATATTATTCTGTACTCCAGCAGGGGCTACTTATACAAGAAAAAATTATTTAACTAATGAAGAAAATGAGTTTTATTTATTTGTTAACATGGATACTTCTATAAATGAACTTTTTGAGAGAAATAATGAGTTAAAATTACAGAAAAGTGAGTCTTCAAGCTCCCAAGAAGAAACTCCTTTTAATAAACTTATAAAAAGTATAGTAGAAGAAAATAGATTAAAAAGTGAATGGCAGCTTAGGAATATCATTTTTGTAGAATTTAAAGCAAGTATAGATTCTAAAAAATGTAAAATAAATTACTTTAATATTCCTACTTATTTAGCAAAAATCTTTACAAACAAGGATGTAAATAAAAAAATACAAAGTATCTATGATTATAAGCTTAAATCAAATGTATTAGATTTACTTTTGAAAAATAGAGACTTGAAGCATTTAATTAATAATACTTTAAGAAATAAAGTTAAGAATGACATGGAAGGTAGAAATAAATCAAATATATCAGGAACAGATTGTTTTAGACTGGTTCAATTAAGATTAATAGTAAATAACTATAAGAGAGGAGTGTATAAAATGGATTATAAAAAGTTAAGAAAAGTTTATGAATCAGGTTGTGAAATACATGATTATTATGTTAATAAGAATGCTAAAAATAAAATAGAAGGAATAACATATAAGCTTTTAAATTTGATTAAGGTTGGTAATAAGAATGATTTTTTTCAAACAATTTTAAGAATTTTTTCACCAAGTGAAAAAACTCCACCAGAAGAATTTTTACAGATGCTTAGTGAAGAGGAGTTAGATTTTGAAGCTATAGGATACGCATTTACAATGGGATTAATGTCAGAAAAATGTGAGAGAAAAAATAGACAAGTAGATAATAAGGAGGAAAAATAATATGAAAAGAGGATTAACGTTTACAGTAATAACACAAGCTCAAAGTTTAAACTATGGTGAAGGAATAACCAATATATCCGAATTAAAAAAACTAAGTAGAGGAGATGGAAATATCTACACATTTGCATCTCGCCAGTGTTTAAGATATGACATAGTAAGATTAGCTTCGGAGTTATTTAATTGGAATTTGCAGGTTGTAGATAAAGAAAAAGGTACAGTTCAGTTTAAAGATAATATAAATATAAGAGAATCAGAAGAAATGGACTTGTTTGGATATATGAAAACAAATAAAAAAGATGAGAAAGATAAAAAAGGAGGTTCATTGACTAGAGAAGCTACTGTAAGATTAAGTAATGCAATTTCTCTTGAGCCATATAGAAGTGACATGGACTTTTTAAATAATAAAGGATTGGCAGATAGAATAGGAGAACACCCTAATCTTGCTAATATAGAACAACATTTGAGTTATTATACATATACAGTGACTATAGACTTATCTAAAATAGGTAAGGATGGAGATATAGAACTTGATAATAAAGAGAAATGTAAGAGAGTAGTAGAATTTTTAGAAATAATAAAAGTATTGAATAGAAATATTAGAGGTAGACAAGAAAACTTATCTCCTTTATTTGTAGTAGGAGGAGTATATGAAATAGCAAATCCATTTTTCTTAGGTAGAATTAAATTAAAAGGAGATAAAAATGGGTTTAAAGTAAATAAGTCAGCAATAGAAGAAGTAGTTCAAGGTACTTTTTTAGGAAAGGGTTTAAAGCAGTTTACCTATGTGGGAATGGTAGATGGAGCATTTACAAATAAAGAAGAGTTTGAGGGATTATTTGAAGATAATTTTTTAAGTGTAGATAAATTTTTTGGACAACTAGTTAAAGAAGTAAAGGAATATTATGGGGTGAATTAATATGAAGGTTTTGAAATTAGATTTATTTCAAGAAACTGCATGCTATAAAAAGCCATTTGCTATGAAGATTACAGAAACTTATCCACTACCACCATATTCTACAGTAAATGGATTAATTCACAAAATATTAAATGCGACAGAGTATATACCATTTAATATAAGTGTACAGGGAACATATGAAAGTATATTTAATAATTATCAGACAACATATTTTTATAAAAAGGATAGTATTACATCTATGCCAATGAACAGTCATATGTTATTAAATGTAAATTTGATAATTCATATAGGTGGGGATTTTGAATTATTGAAAGAAATATATGATAGTTTATTAAATTGTGGTGAGCATTTATCATTAGGTAGAAAAGAAGATTTAGTGAGAATTAATGATATTAGATTTGTAGAAATTAATAAATTTGAAGTAGATTCTGATATGCAATTAGATGATTACGAAAATTCTAGGCTATCAGAATATAATATAAGAATGCCTATATATATACCAAAGTCAAGTTTACAAGATGAATATATAGAGGGAATAAGTTACAGGCTCAATAATTACTATGATAATAATGCTCTGAAAGATAAAAAAAGAGTTTGGAATAAGGTAGATAGTTATTATGTTGATGATGGAAATACTATATCAGTTGGAGATATATTATTAGACAATGAAGGAGATTTATTATATTTTAATAATATAAATTAGGAGGAAGAGTATGTTATATGCTAAATCTAATCCAGTGGAAACATTGAGAGAACATACTGATGAGCTTTTAAAACAAATGAATGTGTTAAGAGAATGCCATGGAACAAACATAAATAGGCTAAATTTTTTAGAGGAAGAGAAATTTTGGCAATTACTTGATTTTGTTATAGAATTTCATGATATTGGAAAAGCATTTTCTCCATTTCAAAACCTAATAAGAAGTAGGATGGATATTGAAACAAATAAATCTAAAATAGTAACTCATCTAGAAAATAATATAGGTCATAATTATCTTTCTCCTGCATTTATTGATTATAGTTATGTAGACAGGGCAAAGGATAGAGAACTGAGAGCAGTATTAATTCAAGTTATCGTATATCATCATGAAAGAGATATCTTTATAGATAAAGATTTTAAAGATTTAATACAAAAAATATTAGATGAAGATTTAATAAATAAAGTTTATGAATTACAATATGAATTTAAAGTTAGATATCCAATAAGAACCGAAAAATTAAGTAAAGCGTATATACAAAGTGTAATAAAAAGAATAGATAAAAATCACAAATACTATAATTTATATATCATGTTAAAAGGTATACTACATAGATTAGATCACAGTGCTTCTGCTCATGAGGTTGTGGAATGCAATAGTGTCATGAATATAGGAGAACACACAGAGAATTATTTAATGGAAGAATTTGGTAGTTTGAGAGAGGCTCAATCATTTGCTAAATCTAATAGAGATAAAAATATAATATTGATAGCCTCTACAGGTATGGGGAAAACAGAAACTGCTTTAATTTGGATAGATAAGGATAAGGCCTTTTTCACACTTCCATTAAGGGTAAGTATAAATGCGTTATTTGATAGGGCAAAAAATATAGTTGGAGTGGGAGAATCAAATGATACATTCTTAGGTCTGTTACATTCAACAGCAATAGATTATCTGGAAGAAAGTAATCAAGAAAATTCAAATGAGATTGTAGATTTAGCAAAGTTATTATCTTGCAAGTTGACATTTTCCACAATAGACCAAATATTTAAATTTCCTTTTTTGTATAGAGGATATGAAAAAGTATACTCAACATTAGCATATTCAAAGGTAGTAATAGATGAGATACAAGCATATTCACCAGAAATAGCAGCTGTATTGGTAAAGGGTATAGAAATGATACATAAGATAGGTGGCAGATTTATGATAATGACAGCTACTATGCCAACTATATATATAGACGAACTAAAAAAAAGAGGTGTATTGGATAGTAACTTAGCTAAATTGACATGTAATACAGAAAAAATAAGACATTATGTATCTATTGTAGAAAACTCAATAGATGAAAATTTAGAAAAAATAATACAAAGTGGAATGAATAAAAAAGTTCTTGTAATAGTAAATACAGTCAAAAGTGCTGTAGAAAAATATGAGTTAATAGAAGAGATAGTTAAGCTAAAAGGAATAGATATTAACTTAAATCTTTTACATTCTATGTATATACAAGAAGATAGAGCAAAACTAGAAAAACATATAAAAGAATTTGCAGATAGTGATAAAAATGGAATTTGGATTACTACACAATTAGTAGAAGCATCCCTTGACATTGATTTTGATGAACTTCATACAGAAAATTCAACACTTGACAGTTTATTTCAAAGGTTTGGAAGATGTTATAGAGGTCGTGAGTATAAAAAAAATAGTCCAAATATATTTATATATACAGAAAAAGCTACAGGAATAGGCAGTATCTATGATGAAACAATTGTAAAAAATGGACTTGAGTTATTGAAAGCTTTTATAAATGGCAAAGAATGTGTAAAGATGGAAGAAAAATATAAGGTAGAAATGGTTAAGGTACTATACTCTAAAGAAAGCTTAGAAGGTACAGCTTTTAAAAAGAGATTTACTAGTGCTTTAAATATTTTAGATACTATAACACCATATAGTTTGGGCTCTAAAGATGCGCAAAATATACTTAGAAATATTGAAGGATATACAGTAATACCAGAGGATATATATAATAAAATTGAAGAAACTTTGGTAAAAAATTATAAAGTTTTGGGGAAAGAACTTACAGAGGCATATAGTAATGAAGACAGACAATTAATAAATGAAATAAAATTTAAGAGAAAAAAAGCTAGAAGAGAAATAATTAAAAAAAGTGTAAATATACCAATATATAAAGCTAAACAAAATATAGTGGATATAAATATAAAGGGTCTAGAAGATTTAAAAATACTTTTATATAAATATGATATACATGAAAATAAGCATACAAAACAGATATTTGGCAAAGGTGTGCTTATAGGTAAGGAAATAGACCAATTTATTTGATTTTTATATTAACAATGTGGCTAAAATTTACTAGAGAAGGTGATTTTGTGCCAATAGATTTAGAATTATTGAAAGTTCAAGGAGTAAAGATAAATTATTATTATGTATGTAAAAGAAAACTATGGTTATTCTCTAAAGGAATAACTATGGAACAAAATAGTAGTAGGGTTTTATCTGGAAAAATAGTACATGAAGATTCTTATAAAAGAATGAAAAATAAAGAGGTATTAATTGATGATATCCTGAGATTAGATATAATAAAGGATGAGTATGTTAAGGAAGTAAAAATAAGTTCAAAGATGAAAGAAGCAGATGAAATGCAACTATACTATTACTTATATTATTTAAAAAAGAGTATGGGTATAGATAAAAAAGGAACTATAAATTATGTCAAGGAAAAGAAACAAGAAGAATTAATATTAACAGAGGAAAAAGAAAGAGCTGTTGAAAATACACTTATAAATATAAATGAAATAAATATGAAGTTATCTCCTCCTAAAATTGAGAAAAAATCTTATTGTACAAAATGTGCTTATTATGAATTTTGTTTTGTGAAGGAGGAGTAACAATGTATAAAGACTATTATATTATAAGTAATGGTAATATAAAAAGAAAAGAAAATACAATTTATTATTATAATTTAGAAGGTGAGAAAAAAATATTACCAGTAGAACAAGTTGATGATATTCATATATATGGAGAGGTAGATTTAAACACAAAACTTATAAACTATATAAGCCAATATGGAGTTATGCTTCACTTCTATAACTATTATGGGTATTATTCAGGTACATATTATCCAAGAAAGAAAAGTGTATCAGGGTTTAGTTTAGTATGTCAATCAGCTTGTTATTTAGATAAAAATGAAAGACTATATTTAGCAAAATCCTTTGTGGAAAGTGCGTCATACCATATTTTAAGAAATATGAGATATTACAAAGTTGATGAAAGTTTAATTGATACTATAAAAGATGAACTAAATAGTTTGAATGATGTCAAAGAAATATCAGAACTTATGGGTAAAGAAGGCAGAATAAGAAAAACATACTATAAATCATTTAATCAAATATTGAAAGATGATTTTGAGTTTTATAAGAGAGAAAAAAGACCTCCCAAAGACCCAGTAAATGCTCTTATGTCATTTGGAAATAGCATAATGTATACGAATGTTTTAAGTGAGATATATAAGACACAACTTGACCCTACTATAAGCTTTTTACATGAACCATCTACAAAAAGGTTTTCTTTAAGCTTAGATATTGCTGAAATTTTTAAACCTATTATTATTGATACAATAATTTTTAGCTTAATTAATAATAAGAGAATCAATAAGAATGATTTTTCATATCAAGATAAAATTTGTTATTTAAGTGAAAAAGGAAAGAAGAAATTTTTACAAGAATTTGAAAATAAGATGCAGACAACTATAAAACATAGAAATCTTAATAGAAAAGTTTCGTATAGAATGTTTATAAGGTTAGAATGTTATAAATTAATTAAACATTTTATCAATGATGAAAAGTATAAAGTCTTAAAGGCATGGTGGTAAAGAATGTTTGTTATTGTTACTTATGATGTTGTTGAAGCAAGGTCATTAAATCGGATTAGAAAAATACTTAGAAAATATTTGACTTGGACTCAGAATTCTGTTTTTGAAGGAGATATTACCGATGGAAAGTTACATAAATGTATTTCTGAAATAGAAAATATTATTGATAATAGTGAAGATTCAATCTATGTTTATGAGATAAAAAATCCTAATTCAATTAAAAAGAAATGTTATGGTATTGATAAGTATTCTGATGAAATGTTTATATAGGTTTGCAGTGAGCGATATTTATGCTAAAATAGGTGTTAACAGTTGGAATATAAGGGATTGAAGGCATGTGATAACTATTATCAATTGCACTACTGATCGCTCACTGCAATTTTTAATATTTTTATTGAATTATAACTGCTTGAGTGTAGTATTTTCAATGTATTCAATTAGACATATTTTGGGGTTTTATATTAACTAAGTGGTATGTAAAGCTTTGATATGTGTATTTACTATGTACAAATTTATAAAAGTTTTATATTAACTAAGTGGTATGTAAAGAAGAGTCTTTAAAAAAAGAAATAAAGAGTTTTCTAAAGTTTTATATTAACTAAGTGGTATGTAAAGTAAGATAGAAAAAGCAATAAGAGATAAGTATTCAACGTTTTATATTAACTAAGTGGTATGTAAAGAATAAGATAGTGAATAATAAGGTTGATGGAAAACATGTTTTATATTAACTAAGTGGTATGTAAAGACTTTTTTATTATTATTTATAACTTATATGAGCTTCGTTTTATATTAACTAAGTGGTATGTAAAGAAAGAAGTACAAAAGAAGCTTGAAACAATGTACAAGTTTTATATTAACTAAGTGGTATGTAAAGTTTCAAAAGAGAATAAAAAAAGCTCATGAGTTCTTTCGTTTTATATTAACTAAGTGGTATGTAAAGAAAACTTCTAATCTGAACTAAAATGCGAGGAGTATTAGTTTTATATTAACTAAGTGGTATGTAAAGAAAGTTGAGAAATGGGAAAGATTTTTAAATAATGAAGTTTTATATTAACTAAGTGGTATGTAAAGTTCTAAAAGTAATTCATGAGAACCTAATTCTATATCGTTTTATATTAACTAAGTGGTATGTAAAGTTTATTTCAAAAGTCAAGAACAAATACAACTTTTTAGGTTTTATATTAACTAAGTGGTATGTAAAGTTTTATAATCATTCATTTTTTTCCCATCTAGTAATAGGTTTTATATTAACTAAGTGGTATGTAAAGTCTAGGTAAAAATCATAAGCCATTTATATCCCTCCTCGTTTTATATTAACTAAGTGGTATGTAAAGGATACGGAAGAATGTTTATATGTTGGGAAAACAGAAGTTTTATATTAACTAAGTGGTATGTAAAGCAATTATTGGGGGCATGATTTTGCTACTGAGATAACTAGTTTTATATTAACTAAGTGGTATGTAAAGCTGTCTTTATCAAAGTATGCTAAATTTAACTCCTCCGTTTTATATTAACTAAGTGGTATGTAAAGAAGTAATGATACCATTCAATTTCAATTTTATGAAAAGTTTTATATTAACTAAGTGGTATGTAAAGTATCTTTTTCTTCTATCTCTCTGCTTTTCTTTTCTATTGTTTTATATTAACTAAGTGGTATGTAAAGATGATATGGTTCTCTAATATATGTTTGTCCATATAACGTTTTATATTAACTAAGTGGTATGTAAAGGTACTTTTGTCTTGTTGAACATTATTTTTAGCTTCAGTTTTATATTAACTAAGTGGTATGTAAAGTTAGAATAAAAACTATCATATCTTTTAATGTATATCGTTTTATATTAACTAAGTGGTATGTAAAGATTGTAGTTGAAGAACAAGTTTGTGGTTATATATGTGTTTTATATTAACTAAGTGGTATGTAAAGGAAGTAAAAGTAAAAAATGCAGATAAAAGTAAAAAAGGTTTTATATTAACTAAGTGGTATGTAAAGTATTAAAACTACATTTACTATCTTATAAAATATTTTCGTTTTATATTAACTAAGTGGTATGTAAAGGTCTATAAAACGATAATAAACTATAATCATAAAAATGTTTTATATTAACTAAGTGGTATGTAAAGTCTTGTAACACTTTAACACTAGCGTCAGGTTCATTAAGTTTTATATTAACTAAGTGGTATGTAAAGCCAAAATTTTTAGTTACTTCTTTTACTAATATATTTAGTTTTATATTAACTAAGTGGTATGTAAAGGTCTGTAGCATTTAATGAAACAACTTCTTTTATTGTGTTTTATATTAACTAAGTGGTATGTAAAGTCTTTTAACATACTTAATTCTTTTTCTAATGCTTCTAGTTTTATATTAACTAAGTGGTATGTAAAGTCATTTAAATTATTAGTTGATGAAATATTTGCGCTAGGTTTTATATTAACTAAGTGGTATATAAAGGCAAGAGGTAAATTAAAATTAGGACTTTTAGAAGGGTTTTATATTAACTAAGTGGGATGTAAAGAAGAGTTCTTTTTTCTGAATAATTCATATTATAATAAGTTCTATATTAACTAAATAATATCTAAATAAAACATAAATATTCTATAAATCTTGATAAGAAAGTAGTAAAAAATGAGGTGAAATAAAATTTATGATAAGAAAATCAAATAACAAAGATATAGAAAAAATAATGGAAATCTGGGAAGAAAGTACAATCAAAGCACATGATTTTATAAATAAAGATTATTGGAAAAATAGCTACAATACTGTTAAAAACGAATATATGCCTATATCTGAAACTTTTGTATATGATGATGGAGAAGAAATAAAAGGATTTATAAGTATTATAGATAATGAATTTATAGGAGCTTTGTTTATAAGTACAAATTATCAAAGTCTAGGAATAGGAAGCAAACTTTTAGATTATGCAATTAAAGAGTATAAAAATCTAAGCTTAGCAGTATATAAAGATAATAAAAAAGCAGTTGTATTTTACAATAAAAAAGGTTTTAATATAGTAAAAGAACAAGTAAATGAAGATTCAGGATTTAAAGAATATCTAATGGAATATAGTAAACAGCTTTAGTATATTCACATTAGAATAGCGATTAAAATGTTTACTATCTAGATAGATATATTTTTATAATGGTGAGACTTAAAATCCTGAATCATATATGCTTGTAACCTAGTATATATTACAAAATATATAATTATGGGAGGATAAAATAATGAATAAAAGAGCATTTATGCATTATATTAGAATAAGAGGATAGCGCACAAATTGTGGCTATTTTACAAAAACTTATAACATGATTTTATATAAGATATAGAAACATACCTTATATAAGTAGCCATAATTTCGTGCTATTTAAATTAAATAGTAAATTTGAGGAGATTATGGAGATGAAACAAAATATAAGTAATGAAGGTAAAAAGATTGTTGGAAAATTAAAAAGGATAGAAATTGCTAAATTACTACTTAATGAAAATATAGATGTATTCAAATGTCCACTTTGTAAAGAAGATATGATTACAATTGATAAAAATAGCATGGGATGTATAAATAATCATTGCTTTGATATATCCAAAAAGGGATATGTTAACTTATTAAATAGTAATACTAAAACTATTTATGATAAAGAACTATTTGAATCAAGACATGAAATATATAATTCTAAAGCATATGATAATTTAACAGAAGAAATAAAGTCTGCAATTCATAACTACACTTTAGATAAAAATATTAACTATATTTTAGATGCTGGATGTGGAGAAGGATATTTCTTAAATAAATTATATGAAGATAAAAATATTAATAATATATGTAAATTAATTGGAATTGACATATCTAAAGAAGGTATTTCTATAGCTAAAAGAGGAGAGAATGAAATTATATGGTGTATTTCAGATTTGTCAAATCTACCATTTAAAGATAATAAGTTTGATGTAATATTAAATATACTTTCTCCTGCAAATTATAAGGAATTTACAAGAGTTTTAAATGATGATGGAATAATAGTAAAGATTGTCCCAGAATCAAATTATTTAAAAGAAATAAGGACAAATATACAGGGAAATATAAAGAATAATGATTATGACAATAAAAACATTGTAGCTGTATTTAAGAAACATCTAAGTGTAGTTTATGAAAATAGAATCAATTATAAAACTGATGTCAGTGTATTAAATTTAATGAATTTGGTTAAAATGACTCCTTTAACATCAACATTAGATGAAGAAGAAATTTTAAAGTTGATAAAGTCAGGGATATCTAATATAACAATTGATTTAAGAGTTATGGTTGGTACACTAAAGAAATAGAAAATAGAATTTGTCCAAACTTAATAAAAATTATATTACTAAAAATTGCTATGAAACTAGTTTAATAATATCTAATTTCATAGCAATTTTAATTACCATTAAAGTGTCTATATAAAAATTATTTATGTTATATTTCCAAATATGTCCCCAAAAATTTATATAATAATATTTAATAACAGAGTATTATTATTTGAAATTATTTTAAAAATATAAGATATTAAAGCTTAAAGTATTCTTTTTGAGATGAATTTATTTTAGAGCCACAATTGCTACAGCAATAAGATGTTGAAACATATCCAAATTCTTCAGTATTCTCATTAAACTCCATTTTTTTCTTTGCAATAATTCCTACTTTAATTAAACTAGAACCACAATTATCACAGTTTTGAATTTTACATATACTATACAATTTGTCAGTAGTTACATTTTCTATTGATTTATCACAATTACAACATTTAATAGAAGTAATCTCATTAGATACTTCAACAGGTTCGGCATCTTGAAAAGAAAATTTATATGTTATATCATTTGATACTCTGTAACCTGTATCAAAAATATTAGTATTACAGTTTGGACACATGTATTTTGGAATATATACATCTTTCTTTCCAAAAGTATCTTTCTCAGTATTGTGATTTAAATCATCTAAAGAGGCGTTTTCACCTATGGTATCTTCTTTATTTAAGTTTAAAAGATAATTATAAATCTTTTTATCTTCATTTTGTTTTGCTGTGTCTAAAAAATGACTCATTATATTTGGATAGTCTTTATTTTTTGATGGCATATTTAAATCTATATAATTATTTTCAATTGCAAAAGATAGTATATTGTAATAATTATATTTTACTGCAAAAAATAATAACATTTCATCAAAAATTTTATCTACTATTTTGTCAGAAATACTTATCCAAAAATCTGGGGATTCTAAATAAACTTTCTTACTAAGCTCATCTAGTTCTTTATCTATGTTGTTTAATTGATTTTCATTAGTTTTCATATTGTCACTTCCTTGTTAATTTATTATATGAAATAAAATCTCATATAAAATATATCATATTATAATTTACAAGTATAGGGCAAATAGATTTGTTTATAAGTAAAATTTTATAAATAGCCATTAAAACATAAAGGATTAGAAGCAAGTTTACTTATAAATTAAATGTAAACCTAAAATTGTATTGAAGTTGACAAAAAACTGTCTTTCTTTTATACTAAAACAAAGCCTTAATAGAGGGTTTATTATATGTACATATAAACTAAATTGAATAAGACATATGAAGGGAATTATAAAAATGAAAAATAATAGAGTAAATATTCAAGATTTAACTAAAATGTCAATATGTGTAGCATTATTATGTATATCATCCTATATATATATACCATTACCATTTACACCAGCAGGAGTAACAGCACAAACAATAATGATAAATCTAATAGCTTTAATATTAACTCCAAGACAAGCATTTAGTACAGTTGGTGTATACATAATGATAGGTTTAATTGGAATCCCTGTATTTGGTGGAGGTGCATCTGGAATTGGCAAATTACTAAGCCCAACAGGTGGTTTTTATTTTGGATTTTTATTTGCATCACTAATTATTAGCTTATTAAAAGGTAAAAATAATGATATTAAAAGATATATACCAATAACAATTTTTGTTGGTATGCCTATTATATATTTTATGGGAACAGTATTTATGTGTTACTTTAATCAAATGACAGTAGAAGCAGCCCTTTTTGCAGCAGTGGTACCATTTTTAATTGGAGATACGATAAAAGCAATTATTGCATCTTTTTTAGGTGTTAAATTAAATAACGTACTTAAAAGAAATCTATGATGAAGAGAGGATATAATGTATGGAAGATGTTTTTATATTAGGAGGATTAAGAAGTCATATAGGTTTAAAAAATGGAATTTTTCAATGTGTTCAACCAGAATTACTAGGAGCAAAGGTTTTAAAACATCTAATTGAAAAGTATGAGATTGATAAGATTGATGAGATTATATGTGGAAATGCAGTTGGTACAGGAGGTAATATCGCAAGATTAATGACTTTAACAGCGGGAATAGAAAGTGAAGTTCCTGCTTTTACTGTAGATATGCAATGTGCTTCTGCTATGATGAGTTTAGATATAGCATTTTCAAAGATTAAATCTGGGCAATGTGATTTAATTATTGCAGGAGGTTTTGAGAGTAGCTCTCTACAACCAATGCGTACATATCATAAAAATGATAAAAGATATAATATCAATAATCCAAGCTATGCAGTTGCTCAATTTTCTCCAGATGATAATAGTGAGAATAGTATGCTCGAAGGTGCAGAAAGAGTGGCAAAGTTATATAAAATTGAGAAAGAAGAATTAGATTATTGGGTAAAAGAAAGTCATAGAAGAGCAAAAAACACAAGAGAAGAAGAATTTCTTGAAGATATTATATCTCCTATAGATAGCAATACATATGATGAAGGTATACGTG
The DNA here is from genome assembly GCF_020657875.1 of Clostridioides sp. ZZV14-6150. NCBI lineage: Bacteria > Bacillati > Bacillota > Clostridia > Peptostreptococcales > Peptostreptococcaceae > Clostridioides > Clostridioides sp. ZZV14-6150. The sequence goes on from NZ_JAGWDA010000011.1 coordinate 127,344, forward strand.
ATAAAATGAGCCAAAGATTATTAGATAGGATACCTTCGATTTTAGGAAAGGGAAGTATTACAAATGCAGCAAATGCATGTCTTATTAATGATGGAGCTTCATTTCTTATACTGTGTTCTAAAAGATATTTAGAGACTACAAAAAAGAATCCAAAAGCTAAAGTTATTAACTCTTGTACAATAGGAACAGAGCCACATTTAAGCCCAACATCTGCTATGAAAGCTATGGAGAGGATTTTAGAGATAGAAAAGCTTAACTATATGGACATATCTGCGATTGAATTTAATGAAGCATTTGCAGTTATAGATGTTTTATTTCAAAGAAAATATCCAGCATTAATAGATAGGTATAATATATTTGGAGGGGCTTTAGCATATGGTCATCCATATGGTGCTTCTGGTGCAATTATTGCGTTACATCTTTTAAAAGCACTTGAAAAAACTAATGGAAGGTATGGAATTTGCTCTATAGCAGCTGCTGGGGGATTAGGCTCTGCTTTATTGATTGAAAGGGTGTAGATTATGAATTACTATGAACTTTTGAAAGTAAAAAGAAACAGCTATAAAGATAAAGATTTTTTGATTATAGATGGAGAAAAGTATACTTATGACAGTATATTAAGAGATAGTGAGGAGATTGGGAGACAAATTTCTATAGGTGAAAATATTCCTGTTTTAATTTATTCTAAAAATATAAAGTTCCAATTAGTAAGTTTTTTAGGTGTTAACTATTCAAATAATGTGCCTATCATTTGTCATTATAATCTTTCTAAAAGAGTATTAAGTGATATTTTAATAAAGAATAATATTTCAGTTGTTATATCTGATGAGAATATAGATATAAATGATTTATCTAATGGTAGTTGCAATAGGATATTAAAGATAACTAATTCTTCTACAGACCATCACAGTATAAATGTATATCAATATAATAATATCTTAGACTATTTAGATAAAGAAATTTGTATGGGAGCTTTATCTTCAGGCTCTACAAATGTCCCAAAAGTATTATATAGAACATATGAAAGCTGGGCTGGATTTTTTCCTATACAAAATGAAGTTTTCCATATTTATGAGGACTCTGTTTTGTTTATCAATGGAACACTTAGTTTTACAGGAAATCTAAATTCTATAATGTCAGTACTCTATGAAGGTGGTAGTATTGTAATAAGTTCAGGTTTAAATTATAAAACATGGATAAATGCAATAAAACAATACAATATAACTAACATATATCTTATACCTACAAAACTTCAGTTATTGGTTAAATATTTAAGTGAGACAATAGTTAAAGTTAGAAGTGTTTTTACAGGTTCTCAATTGTTGTTTGAGGATGCAGCAAGAAAAATAAAAAAATATATGCCAGACTCTGAAATAATTTTATATTATGGAGCAAGTGAATTAAACTACATTACATATTTGTGTTATGATGAATTGATTGAGAAACCATTAAGTATAGGTAAGCCATTTCCAAAAATAGATGTATATATTAAGAACAGAATAATTTTTGTAAATACCGAATATGCAGTATATAATGCATCAGAGCCTTATTCTGTCAATGACATTGGATATTTTGATGATGATGGATATTTGATATTTGAAGGAAGAAGTGATGATGTTGTAAATATTGGTGGATTTAAAGTTAGTTCTACTAAAGTTGAAAATGTAGTCAAAAGAATTCCTCAAATTGAAGATGCAGTTGCATTACCTTATTTAGATACTATAAGGGGAAGTCAAATTGCATTATTTGTAACAACCATAGATAAAATTACAAAGAAGGATTTATTGACTAAGATTAGAAATTATTTAATTAGAAATGAAATTCCAAGAAAAATTATTTTTTTAGATTCATTACCATATACATCTTCTGAAAAGATAGATAGATTAGCATTATTAGCAATGTTAGAAGTATAATATTTAATAATTTTAGTGAACCAATATATTGATAAAAACATATTGTATATAGTAAAGGAGGCTTACAATATGTCAAATCAATACGATATAACTGTTATAGGCGGAGACCTGCGACAAGTGTACATGGTAAAAAAACTAATTAATAAAGGATATTCTGTAGTTGTATATGGAATAGCAAATGAAATTATAAATGGAATCGCTGGAAAAGCAACTTCACTAGCTGAAGCACTATCCAAAAGTTCCATTATTTTATGTCCAATTCCATTTACAAAAAATCAATTTAGTATTGAAAATACTGATGGTTGTCTTGATGCTACTATTGATAACTTGTTAATTAACTTATCTCCTAATAAAATACTATTTGGAGGCAACATACCAACTAAAGTTTACAAATTTTGTGAGCAACACTCTATTCAGGTTTATGATTTTATGAAGATGAATGATGTTGCTATTTTAAATGCAGTTGCTACAGCTGAAGGAGCCATATCAGAAGCGATTAAAAGAAGTATAATCAATATGCACCAAAGTAACTGTCTAGTACTAGGCTTCGGAAGATGTGCACAAATACTTGCTAAAAAATTATATGCTTTAGATGCAAATGTATGTGTTGGAGCAAGAAATAATGATGCAAGGAGTACGGCTAATGCATTTGGGTATTCTAGTATTTCTTTAAATCAACGAGATGAAAATCTTTCAAAGTTTGATTATATTTTTAATACCATACCAGAATGTATTTTAACGAAAGAGAAATTAGAAAAAGTATCACGAGAAGTAACTATTATAGATATAGCTTCTTCTCCTGGTGGATTAGATTATTCTGCTACACAAAATTTAGGTATTAATGCAAATCTTTGTCTTGGGCTTCCTGGTAAATACTCACCAAAGACATCTGGTGAAATTCTTGTTAACGCTATAGAAAATATTATAAATGAAAGAAGGGATTAGAGATGAAACTTGAAGGACTTACAATTGGAGTAGGATTTACTGGTTCGTTTTGTACTTATGATAAAATATTTATAGAGTTAGAGAATTTGGTAAAAGCAGGAGCAAATGTGCACACGATATTTTCAGATGTATCACAAAATATAGATTGTAGATTTGGAAATTCTGAAGAATTTATGAAAAAAGCATATGAACTGACAGGAAATAAACCTATTGTTACAATTGAAGAAGCAGAACCATTTGGACCTAAAGGAATTGCTGATATTATAATAATAGCCCCTTGTACTGGCAATACTGCCGCTAAGTTAGCAAATGGTATTACGGACTCTCCAGTATTGATGGCAGCAAAGGGTCATCTTCGCAATGATAAACCACTTGTAATCTCAATATCAACTAATGATGCTCTAAGTTTTAATTTCAAAAATATTGGTATTCTTCTTAACTCTAAAAATATATATTTTGTACCTTTTGGTCAAGATAATTGTAATACAAAGCCTAATTCTATGATTGCACATACAGAGTTAATAATTCCAACTATAGAGCTTGCTCTTGATAATAAACAGTTACAACCTGTTATAAAAAGTCCACATCAATAGATTAGTGATGTAATATGATATATGTGTATGATTAGTAATATTAACAAAGTCCAGCAATCTTATTTGCTGGACTTTAACTTGTAATATATTAAAATTATTTACTTAAACTAATTTATAAATTGGAATTTATATTACTTTGCATTTTTAAATATCAAACTTGTTGTACTTGATACAAAACAAGCAGACATAATTAAAATAAATACTGAAAGCCCTCTAATAAACAAATTATCTACATAATAAGTTACTACACCAATACCACAAATGGCTGAAATTGTACTCATAACTAAAGATAAAATGCTAATTATTTTTAATTTTTTCATCCTTAATTCCTCCTATAAATTTTAAGTTTATCTATACGATATTAAATATATTTTATTTCACAGTATATAAAAATTATCAGTGTATATATCTTTAATTATAGTATATATTATATCTGTTTGTATATCTCAGAGTATTTAATTTAATTTGATCTTTAAGCCTTTGTTTTCTTCTTAAAGTATTTTTTTCTTTATAACTTTTATACAATACCATCCTTGAAAAAAGAATCTTTTAATTTTTTCATTAAAAAAATAAAAACATAAGTGTTAAAAAAATAACGTTATCCTTAAGCATTGAGATGAATTTGTTTATAACTTATATAAAAAATAAAGTGATATATAGTTAATTTAGATATTTGTAAAGAATAATAGTATTAATATGAATAATATAAGACTAAATAAAAAATAAAATGTTAAAAAAATAACTTGAAAATGTAAAAACAACGTGTTATACTGTTAATAAATTAACATAAAAAGAAGATTATACTATTCTAGGAGGGCATTGAAATGGCTAATAAAGAACAAGTTATAATAGAAAATAAAAGGGGAGAAGAAGCTATGGTAGATAATTCAGGTGTTGTAAATAATGTTGAAAATCTAGTTAAAAAATTAGCAAAAATTAGAGAAGCTCAAAAAATCTTTGCTACATACACTCAAGAACAGGTAGATAAGATTTTTTTAGCAGCATCTTTAGCAGCTAATAAGCAAAGAGTTCCTCTAGCTATAATGGCACAAAAAGAAACTGGTATGGGAATTGCCGAGGATAAAGTTATAAAGAATCACTATGCATCAGAGTATATATACAATGCATATAAAGAAACTAAAACTTGTGGTGTTATAGAGAGAGATGAAGCCTTTGGCCTGACTAAAATAGCTGAGCCAATAGGAGTTGTTGCAGCAGTTATACCTACAACTAATCCAACTTCTACTGCTATATTTAAATCACTTTTAGCTCTAAAAACTAGAAATGGAATAATATTTTCTCCACATCCAAGAGCAAAAAATTCTACTATAGAGGCGGCAAAGGTAGTTCTTGAAGCTGCTGTTTTGGCTGGAGCTCCTGAAGGTATAATTGGATGGATTGATGAGCCATCTTTGGAATTAACTACGACTGTTATGAAGGAAGTTGACTTAACTCTTGCTACAGGAGGCCCTGGAATGGTTAAATCAGCATATTCATCTGGAAAACCAGCTATTGGAGTTGGTGCAGGTAATACGCCAGCAATAATTGATGGCAGTGCAGATATAAAAACTGCTGTAAATTCAATTCTTGTATCTAAGACATTCGATAATGGTATGATATGTGCTTCTGAACAATCAGTTATAGTATTAGAAAATATATATAATGAAGTTAAAAAAGAATTTAAAGAGCGTGGTGCTTACTTATTAAATAAAGAAGAAACAGAAAAATTAAGAAATGTAATTTTAGTAAATGGAGGATTAAACTCTAAAATCGTTGGCCAAACAGCTTGTACAATAGCAACACTAGCAGGTTTTGAAGTTCCAGTTGATGCTAAAGTTTTAATAGGTGAAGTTGAATCAGTTGAAATAGAAGAAGCTTTTGCTCATGAGAAACTTTCACCAGTACTTGCAATGTATAAAGCAAACAACTTTGATGATGCAGTTAGTAAAGCAGAAAAATTAGTAGAAGATGGAGGGTTTGGTCATACATCTTCATTATATATTGACGATGTAAATCAGAGAGAAAAGCTTGATAAATTTACTAAAGCTATGAAAACTTGTAGAATTTTAATTAATACTCCTTCTTCTCAAGGTGGTATAGGTGATTTATATAATTTTAAACTAGCTCCTTCTCTTACTCTAGGATGTGGTTCTTGGGGTGGAAATTCAGTATCTGAAAATGTAGGAGTTAAGCACTTACTTAATATTAAGACAGTAGCTGAGAGGAGAGAAAATATGCTTTGGTTTAGAGCACCAGAAAAAGTTTATTTTAAAAAAGGTTGTTTAGGAGTGGCGTTAAAAGAACTTAAAGATGTAATGGATAAAAAGAGAGCTTTTATTGTAACAGATACATTCCTTTACAATAATGGATATACTAAAACAGTTACTGACTTATTAGATGAAATGAACATCAAGCATACTACTTTCTTTGAAGTTGAACCAGACCCAACTTTAGAATGTGCTAAGATAGGTGCTAAAGCTATGAGAGAGTTCAATCCAGATGTAATAATATCTATAGGTGGAGGAAGTGCAATGGATGCAGGTAAGATAATGTGGACATTATATGAGCATCCAGAAGTAGATTTCCAAGACCTAGCAATGAGATTTATGGATATAAGAAAAAGAGTGTATACTTTCCCTAAAATGGGTGAAAAAGCTAGTTTTGTAGCTATACCAACATCAGCAGGTACTGGTTCAGAAGTAACTCCATTTGCAGTTATAACTGACCAAGATACAGGGGTGAAATATCCATTAGCAGATTATGAGTTGATGCCAAATATGGCTATAGTTGATGCTGATATGATGATGAATATGCCAAAAGGATTAACTTCTGCTTCTGGTATTGATGCTTTAACTCATGCACTAGAAGCATATGTATCTATGCTTGCAACTGACTATACAAATGGTCTAGCTTTACAAGCCATTAAGAGCATATTTGAATATCTTCCACGTGCATACGATAATGGAGCAAAAGACTCAGAAGCAAGAGAAAAAATGGCAAATGCTTCTACAATGGCGGGAATGGCTTTTGCAAATGCATTTTTAGGTGTTTGTCACTCTATGGCTCACAAGTTAGGTGCTTTCCATCATGTACCACATGGTGTTGCAAATGCTCTTTTAATAACAGATGTTATGAAATTTAATTCTTCTAATGCACCAAAGAAAATGGGAGCTTTCTCTCAATATAAGTATCCAGAGGCATTAAAGAGATACGCTGAAATAGCTTCATTCTTAGGATTAAAAGGAAATTCTGATGAAGAAAAATTCCAAAGTTTATTGATAGCTATTGAAGATTTAAAGAGTAAAGTTGGTATTCCTAAAACTATAAAAGAATTTGGGGTTGAGGAATCTAAATTTATAGATTCACTAGATGAAATGGTGATTCAAGCATTTGATGACCAATGTACAGGTGCGAATCCAAGATATCCTCTTATGAATGAAATAAAAGAAATGTATCTAAATTCATATTATGGAAAATAAATTTACTATAAAACTTACTATAAAATAAATAAACTAAAACCCTATATACATGAGATATATAATCTCATGTATAT
>NZ_JAGWDA010000012.1:0-126885 GCF_020657875.1 Clostridioides sp. ZZV14-6150
CTATGCTAAATTTTGGAGATAGAATAATGATTGATAAGAGTAATATTATCTTACAGGCATTTTGGAGAAAACTTTAAAATAACTTTTAAATCTAAAAAAGAAAATGAGAATTCAATTTACAGCATATTTATGTTTCCAAATATAATGTATAAGAATCATAATTTTAATTAGAAATTTAGTGAATAAGAGCCTTATTTTATAGGCTCTTTTTATATTAATTATTTAAAAGGAGTGGTAATTTTGAATATAAAAACATTAACAGCCCATGCAGGACACAACCCAGATGGTAAAGTAGGTTCTGGAGCAGTAGGAAATATAAAAGAATCTACAGAGGCAAGAAATGTGCTAAAAGAGTTAATACATTTAGCTCAAAAAGAATGTAAAGTTTATGATACTACATGTAATAATGGAACTTCTCAAAGTGACATATTGAATAAAATTATAGCTAAATGTAATTCATATAATACTGATCTAAATGTAAGTATACATTTTAACTCAGGTGGAGGTAGAGGAGTAGAAGTTTTAGTATATAATCTTAATGACAAAGAAACTGTTGAAATAGCTTCAAGAATATGTAAAAAAATAACTGAAACTTATCATACAAAAGGTGATAAGGACTTTAAAAATAGAGGCGTTAAAGAAAGGAAAACTCTAGCATTTTTAAGAAGAACAAAGTCAAAGTCAATTTTAGTTGAGTGTTGCTTTGTAGATACATCTGACACTAAAAATTACAATGCCAAAGATATGGCCATAGATATTTTTGAAGGAATATTTAATAAGTCTGTAGTTAGTAAACCACAAGAGGACAAAGTGAAATACGCAATAGTTTATGATGGGGAAGTAGATAAAGTTATAGCCCAATTAATGGCCATGAATTATAAAGCTAATGAAGTCTATGTGTGCGAGTTGAAAAATTATATTCCTGGACATTGTGAAAATCTATATGTAATAGGTGGAGCATCCAGCAAAATCAAAACTAGTGAGAGATTTACTAAATTACAAGGTGATGATAGATGGGCTACACTTCATAAAGTATTGAATTTTATAGGTAAGTAGGAGGTATAAATTGAATATATTAGATAAATCAACAGCAACACTAGAGCAAGTCTTTGCATATTTAGATACATTAAAAAATAACTCTAATCCACCACATTATTTATGCAGAGCTATAGTACCAATTATATATAAAGAAGCAGAGAAAAAAGGTGTAAATCCAGTTATTGCAATTGCTCAAGCTTTTGTAGAAACTGGATATTTTAATTTTGGTAGAGTTCTAAATCCTTCCTATTGCAATGTATGTGGACTTAAAGGAAATAAAGGTGGAGGAGATTTAGACGCAACAGCTCATACAAGATTTAATTGTTGGGAAAATGGAGTATCAGCATTTATTGACCATCTAGCACTATATGCTGGAGCTAAGGGGTATCCTAAGTATAGTGAATTAGTTGGTAAGGTTGAATATAAAGTAAATGGAACTACATTAGACCCTAGACATTTTCCATATTTACATGGAGAAGCTAAAACAGTAGAAAGTTTATCTGGTAAATGGTGTCCAGATATGAACTATGGTCAAAGCATAGTAAACATATGTAATAAGATAAGTTCAATGAAAGTAGAAAATAATGATATAAAATTAGAGCAAATAAAGACTAAAGTAAAAGAATTAAATGAAATTCTTGGATAGGAGGAAATTATATGGATATAATGCAATTTATACCTGAAAATTTAATAATGCTAATAGGTGGACTTTACATATTAGGAACTTTTATAAAAGAATCTAATATTAAAAATAAATACATACCTTTCATATTATTAGTTATAGCAATGATAAGCAGTTGTTTATTTATGAAAGAGCTATCAATAGAAGCTGTCTTTGAAGGTATTTTGTGCTGGGGAGCATCTATAGGAATAAATCAAATACAAGTGCAGAATAGAAAGGAAAAATAGATGTTATCAAAAGAAATGGTTGAATTACTAAGTCAATATGGATATACAGCCATACTTTTAATGGTACTGATGTTATGGCTTGGAAAATATTTAGAGAAAAATAGACAGCTAGAGCAAGATGATAGAAAAAAAGAAAGAGCATATTTTTCAAGAGAGATTAGAGAGCAAAGAGTTTTATTTGGAAGTACGATAGACAAATTTGACGATAAATTAGATAAGTTTGCTGAAGCTCTTAATACTAATAATAGTAGGCTTGAAAGGGTCGAAACAGATATAACAAAAATTAAAGATAAATTAGAGACTAGGGATTAATTTCTCTAGTCTTTTTTATAAGGAAGTGATATATTGGCAAAACAACGTAGTAAGAGAATAAGTATAACTGGAGAACCAAATCCAGAGAATATTAAATTATGGAAGCAATATAAAAGAGCAAAACAAATAGCTGGGAAAAGTGAAAAAACAATATATAACTATGAATGTGATGTAATGCAATTTTTTAAGTTTTTAAATATAGAATGTTTTGATGCACTATTAACAGATATAAATGAAGAAGAAATAGAAGCTTATATAGGTTATTGTATGGAACAGGGAAATAATGAAAAAAGAATTAGACGTAGAATAAGTTCAATTTCATCATTACTATCATTTTTAAAGAAGAAGAGGAAAATTACTGACAACTGGTGTGAAATGATAGAAAGACCAGGAACTGGTGAAGAAGTTCAAAAAAGAACCTTTTTAAATGAAGAGCAGTTAAGTAAATTAAAAGAAAAGCTTTCAGAACAAGACAATTTACAGTTAGAAGTTTATATAAATTTAGGTTTAGCAACAATGGCTAGAAGTAATGAGATAAGTCAATTTAGATGGGACAATATAGATTTAGATAATAGATGGATTCATGGTATTACAGCCAAAGGTGGCGTCTCAAGAGATTTTAGATTTTCAGAAGAAGTACAGCAATTACTAATAAAGTGGAAGGATTATTTATCTCAACATGATATAGATTATCCATATATATTCTTTACAAAATATGGAGGTAAATATAATCAAGTCAATTCAAATGTCTTAAGTTCATGGGTTAAAAAAGCTTTTAAGCTAATTGATATAGAAGGTGGATATAATCATGACCTTAGACATAGCATGTCTAATCTTTTGAAAGATAGAGGCGTTCCAATAACTACAGTTTCAAAATTGCTTGGACATAGTGGGGTTGATGTAACTATAAACCACTATACAATAGAAAATAAAAATAAATTAGCTGAAGAGTATGATAAGTTTATGTAAATTGAAAGGAAGTAATATCATGGCATGTAAAGGTCGTAAAAAAGGTAAGAAAAAGAGATAGATAATAAGCCCTCTAGGGATTACTCTTAATTGAGTTTTCTTTAGAGGGCTTTATTTTTTTGCCCATAATGACCTTTTATGTAAATTTTATGTTTTAAAAATTTCTATTCATTAATCAATGACTTTTTTTATAGTAATTAAATATATATAACATATATTTACTAATAGTATATGTTATATAAGTATATTTTTGACGTGTATAGCATATTATTAAGATAAATAAGTTAATATAATCTAATAAGGACTGATGCAAATGTTAGAAGATGAAATATATGATATAGTTGGCAAAAGGATAAGGAATTATAGAAGAAAATCAGGATACAGTCAAGAAGCTTTAGCAAAAAAGGCTGGTTTATTTCCTGCTTATTTAGGTCAAATTGAGAGAGGTGAAAGCAAGGCATCACTTCGTTCGATTTTTAAGATTGCAACTGCTCTAGAAATGCCTCTTGAGATTTTGTTTGAAAATATTATACAAAATGAAAAAGATGTTGAAACTATTTCATTTGAAGCTTATGAGTTAATCGACAGTTTAACTGTGAAAGAACAAAGAGCTATGATTAAACTAATAAAAGAAATAATTGAATACCGAAAATTTGGAGAATAGAAATAAAAGAAGATATCTTAAGATTGAGACATCTTCTTTTATTTTATGTTAATATATACTTATAACATATATTTTATTATTTTAATGTCTATATATGTTGTTATTCCAATATTAGAAAGGAATGTTTATATATTATGCAAAAAATATCACCAGCAGAATTAAAAGTTATGAAATATATTTGGAAAAAAAATAAATTAGTACTATCAAAAGAGATTGTTAAAGCTATGGAATTAGAATATTACTGGAAAGCTACAACAACATTTACTGTTTTAAAAAGACTCATAAATAAAGGATTTTTAGATTCTGAAAGAGTAAAAAGGATAACATATTACGAAATAATTATAACCGAAAAAGCCTATTTAAACTTTGCAACAAAACAATTTTTAACTGAGATACATGATGGTTCTTTAGAAAGTTTAATTGAATCATTGCTAGATACACTTAGTGAAAAAGACATTAAAAAGTTGTGTATGTATCTAACTAAATTAAAAAACACACTTGACTTTAGTTAATCAAGTGTGTTTTTGGCTTGGATTATATTAATTGTTCCTTAAATTCGCATTTAGAGAATAGTATATTTGAAATCTTTAGTCGTCTTCTTCCCAGTTTTTTACCCATTCTTCTAATGAGATTAACTTCTCATCTGTTAATTCTTCTTGGCATAATGATGCTAAAAGGCTTTTTATAGAGTTAGAACCTAGAAGTTCATGTATTTTTTGTGATATAAACTCAGAATACTCATCTTCTTTAATTGAAATTGTATAATATGTACATTGGCTTGTTTCTTGAACATATAAGAATCTTTTATTTGATAACTTAGATAAAGTCTTTAGTATTGTTTTTTCTGACCAACTATATTTTTCTTTCATATAATTAACAACATCATATGATTTTACTTTTGTATTTAAATTCCAAATAAATTTCATTACAGTTAATTCTGACTTTGATAATCTTCTTAAATACATAATTATCGCCCCAATCATTTGTTTATTTAACTAAATATTACAGCAATAATTCTATACAATCAAATCCAATTATTACCATATAATTAGAACAATAAGTAAGTATTTATAAAATTTTAATATCATCTAAAATCCGACGCTCTATATGCCATTCTAAGGCTTTATAAAAATTACTCTTTGTGTTTATACCTTTAATTTTTATTATTAATTTTATATTTATTGATAATAATTATTAATTAGCTTTAAATAGGTTTTCAGATATTCTATCGGAAGCTTCTTTATCCATTTCTTTAAGTACATGAGAATAAACATTAAGTGTAGTATTAATATTTGAATGCCCTACTCTTTCAGATATTACTTTTATAGGTACTTTAGAATTTATAAGCAAAGTAACATGTGAATGTCTTAAATCATGAAATCTAATGTGTGGCAAATTATTATTCTCTAAGAACCTTCTGAATTTCTTACTCATTACATCTTCAGCAATTGGATTTCCTTTTCTATCAAAGAATAGTAAATTATGTTCATTTCTAATAACGCTTCTTAATAGCCTCTTATTCTGCTCTAACTTATAATCTCTCAATAAATTCATAAGCTCTATTGGTGCAAATATTTTTCTAATCGAACTTTCTGTCTTAGGCTCTTTAAGTGTAACAGAGCCATCTAATCTGCTAGTTATCTTACTTATAGTTATTGTATTCTCATCAAAATCAATATTATCCCAAGTTAATCCCAAAACTTCTGAAAGTCTTAATCCTAGACCTATAGCTAAACTAATAGGAAGCTCAAGATTAGTCCCTTTAGCTAACTCTAATAATTTTAACATCTGCTCTTTATCATAAATTTCATTTTTAAACTTCTTAACTCTTGGACTTTCTATACCGTCTATAATATTTTCTTTTATTAACTTAATTCTATATGCTCTCTTGATGGCAAGTCTCAATACATTTATATGTACTTTAATAGTTTGAGGATTTAAGTTACCAGCTAAGTCATCTATATAATTTTGTACATGAATATTTCTCAACTCTTGAAGACGATATCTCCCAATAGAAGGATTAATATGATTCTTACAAATAGCAATGTAGCTTTTATATGTAGATGCAGAAATATTATCTTTATATTTTTCAAGGAAGTCTAATAAAAATTCAGACAGTGTGATTTCATTTGGAACAAGAAAACTATCTTTATATATACTGTCCTTAACTTCAGCCAATCTTTTGTTGGCATCTCTTTTTTTATCAAAAGCTCCCATATTCTTTTGTTTTCTTTTTCCTGATTCATCATCTCTAAATTCTAAGTACACTACATAATTTTTATTTCTTTTTCTTATAAAAGCGTTCATAGTTACCCTCCTATCAAAATTCATATATTTATTATAACATATAGAGGAAGCAAAAAATAGTCATTTTAGCTGACTTTCAACTGACTTTTTTAATTATTTTATTTATATAATTATTGAAATTACTTAATTATAAAGAAATAAGGCATAGAATGCATCATTCTATGCCTTATACTAGCATTTTATTATTTTTTTATATTTTCCATTTTAAGCAATCAAATTTCTAAATAGGATTAATTATAAGCATTAATTTTTACAAAGCCTTAAAATCGAATTTAAGAGGTCGTTTTTTATTTTCTAGTGTATTTACATTTTGGATACTGACTACATCCCCAAAATTCACCATACTGACCTTTTCTTTTAATCAAATGTCCAATTTGACATCTAGGGCATTTATTCTCTTCAGTAATATTTCTTAAATTTCTAACATGCTCTCTAGTATTTTGATTAGTAGTTTTCATACAATCAAAAATTTTATCTCTGATAATTTTTATTTCCTCTTTATCAATAGTTATAGTCTTATATTCACTTATTGTACTTAATATTTCATTTTCATTTCTGACTATAACATTATTGTCATTTATAGTTACATTTTTTAAAGTAGCTTTGTCTGAAAAAACAATTATTGAATATATATTATATTTATCTCCTATTACATTTTCTATTGCTTTAATATGAGCATAGTTTTGCCTTACCGGATTATAGAATGTATTTTTAGTTTTCCCTACAATTTGAGTCCATACTTTATCTTTATCATTTCCATAAATATAGCCACTAAAATTTTTACATTCTATAACAAATATTCCATATATAGAAATTACAATACTATCAATTTGTGTAGTCTTATTTGAGCCTGGTATAATAATATCTTTAATTATTATGTAATCTTTGCCTAATCTGCTAAGTATAAAATCTAATCTAAGTTCTCCAAATCCACCTTTTACTTGTATTTTAGTATCTTTCACAATAGTATTGACTTCTTTTGCAGTTCTACTAAGTTCTTCTGACATAAATACTTTTTCAAATATCTCCTTAAACATCCTCACCATCTACCTTTCAACATATACTTTAATTATAACAGCTATATATGTCTTAAGTGATTAAACCTTACTATAATAAATTTATTATTTAAAATAAAATCAACTACCTATTAAAGTAGTTGATTAATTGCTTTATTCAGTATATGTATATTTTGATATTTCACCTGTATAAATATTGACTAAATATGGTGTATATCCACCTGCATTATGCTCTATACCATTCATATCTACATATGTATTAAATGGGCGAACATATATATACATATCATCTTCCATATTTTGAGCTTCTATATGATTTGGTAAAAATCCATGTTCTTTCATAAATAAGTCTCTAACTAAATCCTCAGCATTTTTGAATGAAACCACTTTTTCCATACGTAAATCTTCATATAAAAGTTTATAATCTGATATGTCATTCTTATTTATACATAGACGCTCAGAATACTCCTGTCCAGCAGACACATAACTAAAAACATAATAATAATTACTTCCATTTTTATAATTATCATCAACTAAGTATACTCCATCATATGGTATATTGTTTATATCCCCTACTTCATAACAATTATACCAATCTTTAGCTAATTCTTTAGCTTCTTCAAGTCTAGTTTTTTTAATTACTCCAGTATTAGAATCTCCTATCCCATTAGTGACATTCAAACATTCTTCTAGTAACTCCTCTGTTATGTCTCCAACTGTTGTAATTTTAGTGGCATTTTTTAATATTGACTTATTACTATTATTATCAACTAAAACAACTGGACTCTTTAAAGAAGATGCTAAAAGTGCATTAGTTAAGTTTCTAGAACCAGCTATATAAAATTCTTTTATCCCATTATAAAATTGATTTATTATTTTTTTATTTGTATCAAATCTGTCAGAGCCTCCCAATCTTGTTGAGTTTGTATTTTTAACTAATGTATCATTCATTGTAGTTGTGCCTCCAATTGCATATGATTTTACTTCATTAGTTGAAAATGGCACATTTTTTCCATCTGTTAATATTATTGCTGCTTTATCTCTTGCTGCTACAGAAGCTATACTTATTGCATCTGGCTCTCCTTTATATGCATTTGTTAACATAACAGTATTAATTTTTTGTTTAGAATTTATTTCCTTTGCAACATTATAACTAGTTTTTATTCTATCATCCCCATCAATTCTCTTTACATTGAATCCTTTTGATGTTAATGTATTCTCTACAGATTTATTTATTGATTTTATCCCACCTATCAAATAGACTGTTTTCACTTTGCTTAATCTCTTCATTGTCTCATTTGGTATGCTACTATTTTCAGATAAAAGCATTGGTGCATTTAATGTTCCTGATAATCCACTAGCACTTAACCCATCTGCTATGGAATCACTTAAATTAACTAGTATCGCAGTATCATAACTTTGCTTATCCGCTATAAGTCCTGCTGTTTCGTATATTGTAGATACTTCAATCTCATCTACTGAATTAAGTGCATAAGATTGTTTTGGAAAACTAACTATTAACATTGTTATAACTAATCCTAGTGATAATAATTTTTTTGGTAATTTCATTGTGTATCCCCCTCATTTGTTTAAATTAACCTTTACCTAAATAGTAATACATAAATACAAAAAAGTCATCTAAATTAATAGATGACTCAATCATTTATGCTACTTTTTCAATATATTTTTCATTAACAACATAAGTCTTAAACTTATGTACTACCATAATATCCTGCATATTACCTAGTGTCATTATAACTCTAACACATTTATTCCTAATTTCTTTTGGTAATTCTAAGTCATTTATTAAATTTACATAATCATCGTATCTGTACATTTAATATTCCTCCCAAAGTTAGTCTAGGATATATTATAGTACTCTAATTCATTTTTTTCAATAGAAAATCTTAATCCTGTATAGATATTTTCTAAATGATATAATGTCATACATTTGTCATCATAGTAATAATTATATTTTTCTAGTACTCTGTACTTATTCATCTCTCTTTATACCAGTACTTCCGAATCCATTATTACCTCTTTGTGAGCTAGACAGTTCATCTACAACTTTCAATACAGCTCTTGGCACTTGTTGAAATACACCTTGGGCTAATTTAGTATGTTTAGGAATTACTATTTTGAAGTCTTCTTCATTGTATGTAATTATTTTAATTTCACCTCTATAACCTGAATCAACTGTACCTAATCTCACAACTGGATGTACTACAAAACTTTTTTTAATTTGTTTTTTAGGTTGCATTTTATCACATACAGTCACATCTCTTGTAAATAACATTCCTTTTAAGCTTATACCACTTCTAGGTCTGATTTGCATTTCATATCCATAAGGAATTTCCAACGCTATACCTGTAGAGATTGCTACTGCTTCCTTAGCTGGAATTACTGTATTTTCCAATGTATATAAATCTATTCCACTATCGCCTTCTTTAGCATAAGATGGTATTATTGCAATAGGATTTAATTTCTTTACTTTTACATTTATACTCATTAATTTAATCTCCTTTTTTAAATATATTTAACCATTCTTCTACTGGCTTCTTTTTTACTTTTCCGTTTATATTTCCTTTAGTTCTCCCTTTTGATAATAATATTGAATTTGTTGCACTTTCCAATTCATAACTCTCTGATATGTATATATTAGTAAAATCTTTATTATTTATAATAAATTTTTCATAATTAAAAGAAGATGTATATCCAGACATGTTTTTATATGGTGGGTCAATATATATAATCATATCTTTATTAAAATTAAACTTTATATTTTCAATATCTATATTTATAGCATTTATACTACCACTTAAACGTTCTGCTATATCTTTAACTCTATTAAATAAAGTATCTGGCATGGGCATCATGGGATTTACAGGACTTTTTCTATTACTTGTCTCTGTTGGTTTCCAATAACTTCTAAATGAATTGTTCTTCCATTTATTCTCTTTCAAACATATTTGTTTTGAACCAAAACTTCCACTCTGTAATAATAAATAGTGATAAATTATTTTATTAACCACTGTATTATTATTTAAGTATTTTAAGTATTTTTGTATATTATGTACTTCTGGAAGTTTATCTATTTCTTGTTTAAATATATTTATATCAAATCTATTGTTTGAAATACTTTCCCAAAACATCCCGAATACACCATTATCAATCATAGTAATATTTTGAGGGTATATACCTCTATTTATAAGCTCCAATGTTATAGCTCCGCTGCCACAACACAAATCATAAAATTTTGTACTCTCTTTTATTTCATTTTGTTCAAAAATTATATCTACTATTTGTTTTGCTAATCGTTGTTTTCCACCTTGATAACTACAAGGTGGAGTTAGTTTTTTATTTAAATTTTCTATGTTTATCATCTCATTTCATTAACTTTTATAAATTTTATTTAAATAAGCTATCCCAAGTGCTATAGCATCATATATATCACTTGTTTTAGCTTTACAAGTCCTATCAATGTACTCTCCAATATCAATAATATTTTCTCTTACATAAACAGCTACTTCTTCTTTTTTAGCTTTACCACTATTCATAAGATATTTTCTAATAGAGACTGGATACATATATTCAATCTCTACATTATTTAATTTAACAGTTCTCATTATTGCACCTAAGAGTTTTCTTAAACTAAGAATTGTTTTAGAATTTCTAGAAGTGAATTGGTCTTCAACTAAGACTATTTGAATATTATGAGTTGTAATTATCTCTTGAATTGTATTACAGATATAACACATTCTCTCATCTTCAGACTTGAATTTATCTTTTTTAGTTACTATTTTTCCATATTTTAATACCTTTTTATTTCTATTTATAACTGCCCATCCAGTTGAGGACATGGATATATCTAGGGCTAAAATCATTCAATTCCCTCTTTCATATGTATTTTTACTTGTTTTACTGCGTTAATTAGATTAGTATTATTTGGTATTGCAATATAATTTTCATTATTTAGAAAATCTTTAAATTTTATCTTATCATCTCCCAATCTTCTCTCAATTTCTTTAGGATTATCACCTCTATTAATAAGTCTTTTTCTCAATATATTTTCATCTGTATTTATAAAAAATGGTATTAACTTAGTTTTTGTTCCCATAAAATATTTTTCTAATGCCTTATATCCACTTGCATCCACTATAGTCAAAGCATATTTTTTATTCTCTAATTCAGATTTATGTATACCATATAGCCAAGTGCTGCCATCATGAACTATATATTTTCTCATTTCTATAAAATTATTTTTTTCTTTCTTAAAGAATTTATTATCTACAAAATGATATGTTTTATTGATGATTTCTGATTGGCCACGAGGAGGTCTTGTTGTATGTGATATTAGAATTGGAATATTGAATTGCTTTGAGATTTCTGTTACTATACTATCTTTACCTGAACCTGAATATCCTAAAAATACAAATATCTTATTCATTAAACTCTCTCCTTTAAATTCTTTATTCTTGGAAAAATAATTTTTTCTATATATTGTTTATTTGTTTCTGTTGCTATATATTTTCTATTTGTTTCAATACATGCAACTATATCACTTCCACTACCAGCAAAAGGAATGTAAACTAAATCTCCTTCATTAGAAGATGTTTTTATTATATGTTTAATCATATCAACAGGTTTAGGTGTCATATGGTTTATTTTTATATCATCTTTACTATATTCCCATATATTTGTATATGGTCTTATCATACTTTTTTGTTGTTGTATGTTAGTTCCTTTAAAATTCATATATGGTTGATTAAATAAATATCTATTACTTTCATATTCTTGTCTTAATGACTCATATTCATTTCTTAAATTATTATATTCCTGTTTCAAATCTTTATATTCTCTAAAAAAAATAAATTTATCTATGTTAAATATTTTTATTAAATCATTATATGTTTCTTCTGTTGGCAAGTCCCATTGAGAACTTTTCCATCTAAAACAATGGTCTGCTCTGCTTCCAATTTTAGTCAATATATTCTTTTTATTTAATTTTAGTTCTCTTTGTATACGCTCAAAATAATCTCTAAGAGAACGAAAATTATTTGTATCAAGCATTATTTTACTCAATCCTGTTTTATCTTCGAATGTAAAATAATATATGTACTCAGTAAATGTTTTTCCATATCTTCTATTTGAACCATAAGTTTTAATTATTCTTGAAAAATTATTGTGTGTGTTTATTTTACTCCATACTATTTCATTTTGAAGAACTAAATTGGATTCATATTTAAATTTGTATAATACATCAATCATTATATTTGTATCATTGTGAAACAAATATAATGAACCATTGTTTTTTAGTATTCTTTGAAATTCATACAAAAGTTCTATTAACCAATTTATATATTCTTTTTCATTTTTAAATTGTTTATCTCCCACAGATTCTATTTTAGTTGAATAATAAGGTGCGTCTGCTATAATTAAATCTATACATCCATTAGGCATAGTCTTAATGTATTCTATACAATCCATATTATAAATTTTATTTACCTCTATAAAAATCACTCTCCAATCTTATTAAAATTCACATTTTATTATGATTTTGATTTTCTAAACCCCTTATCTTCCTTGTGTTATAATCTTTTCTCTACTGATTACTTTTGTCATCACTTTTGCACCAAACACTCTTGTCATTGAAATTTAGCTGTTTTACTTTAGTTCAGTACTATTTTCTTTCACTATTTCATCTTTGATTTGTCTATATAATTCTTCTGATATTGTGGCATTTATTTCAATACTTTTTTCTGTTATTGTTTTATTAAGATTATTAATAAAATTGTTTGTAATATCAAAACCAGCTAACATAACTGAGAAGAATATTCCTATCAATACTATAATGTCTAATATATATTCTCCCATACAGGATGGATTAGAATAGAATCCAATTTCGGTATTTCTTCCAAAGTATAAACTATATCCAAAATTAAATATTAGAAAAAATATTATCAAATATAATGCTCTATATTTATTTCTAATTATCTTTTTCATCTTCATCATCCACCTTTTTTATTTCTTTTAATTCCCAAGAATAAATCATTCTTTCAGAAGTTTTATATTTCTTACTTGTATCTAATTTAATAAATAATTCTTTTGCTTCTTTAATTTTACCCTTACAAGTGTGTTCTATTATATCTTCATCTGATTTGTATTTTATTTCTACCAAATCACCTGTATATAAAATCAAACCATTTTTTAATAGTATTTCTTGTCTGACTTCTTGTATCATATATACCTCCTAAATATAGAATTCTTTCATATCATCTAATCTTAAACAAGCCAATTTACCATTATCAAAACATGCTCCACAGTCTATATCTATTAATCCTTCTTGTCTATATATCTCAGCCTTCTCATAATTTTCAATATTTTGAGTTGGTGTATGGCCAATAATAATTACATATCCTTTTATACACTTATTAGATTCCAATATTGTTCTATCCCATACACAGATATCTTCTTCTTGCATATCTATTATTTGTTCTATATTAAGATTCTTATAGTTATTTGGAAGGTATAATCCAGCATGAACCAATATAAAATTATCTACTATCTTTAAAAATGGAAGATTTTTAATATATTTATAAAAACTTTCTTTATATTCAAATTTTTTATTTTTCAATCTATAAAAAGTATCATCTCCTCCATAAAAGTAAAGATATCTATCATTAGTATCTCTCCAGTTTTCCTGAAACATTAACTCATGATTGCCTTTAAGAAGTGTTATATTTTTATGATTTCTTATATAATCTATAATCTCTAAAGATTTATCTCCTCTATCTAATACATCTCCTAAGACATATAAATGGTCATTTGAATTGAAATTGATTTGCTCTAACATTAAAATAAACTTATCATACATACCATGCAGGTCACTCATTACATATTTAATATTTATCACCTCTCATAAAATATTATTCATTAGATTCTTTATATTTTTTAGTTAATTCATCTTTAGATTCTATATTTAATAACTTCAATGCAAAATTAAGTAATTCATAATCTTCTATTATTTCACCACTGCAATAATTACAAGTATTTTCTGTGTAATTAACACAATCATAACACCATATTGGACAATTATGATTCTTCTTTTCTTTATCGTCATACATATTAATTTTTAATTTGCACTGTTCTTTTTTAAATCCATCATCGTTTGCACATTCTTCACTACACCATTTTTTACCACAATCACAACCTATAAAATCACCACAATCACAAAATATTTCTCCACATGCTGTACAGTTATAAAAATCTACACTCATATTCTTATCTCCTTGTTATATTATTTTACAGATACCCACTTTTTAACTAAAATTTCTTTTAATTCAACTTCTTCACATTCTATAATATCATCCTCATACTCGAAAGGACTTTCATCTTGCATCTCAGTAGCTCCTTCAGAGTAATATGTTCTATAAAACTTCCCTTTATATTCAAATATCATTTCATGAGATATACTCCATCTAGATGTATCTATTACTGAATTGCATACTGAATGTTCGATTTGTTCTTTCAAAAATTCTTTTTTAAATTCCATATTAATCCTCCTATTAAAACTAACTTTTTAATGTGTTATTTATTCTGTTTAGAATATATTTCATTTAAATCACAAAGCATACTTAGAACCCTAGAAGAAGCATAAATTTCTTTTCCCAAACATATTTTTGTTTCTTCATTTATTCGAATATTATTATTTATTCTATTTAAACTTTGTATAAATTTAATTTCTGAATCTTCCATAACTTCTAATTCCTTTTTAAACTCCATATTATTTTTTCTCCTTTTTAATTTTATCAATAATGTCTTTTATTTCGTCTATTATTTTAGGAATCATACTAATTGAAACAAGCAAACATGAAAGAAATATAGTTGCCATTAATATAGCAATAAATATTATTATTAATAATTCAAATACTATCATCTACAGCCTTCTTTCATAAGTAAATATATTATCATATCTTTAGATAAATTTTCTTCTGAATATGCAATTGCCTTGTCAAGTATATTCATAGTTCTATGTGGATTTATTAATGGATGATATTCATCAAATAAAACCTGTGAAAAAATATCTGAATAACCAATTTCTTTCATTTTATTTATAAACAATTTATTGTAATATTTATAAACACCTAATTTTTTGATAATATTCCATTCCAATTCATTGTTTATTTTAGGAAACTTGTCTTGGATATCTTGTTTTAATTCTTCAAAAGTTAATTCTCTAAAAAGTATTATTTCTTTAGCACCTATACTACATTCTGCTCCTGGACGTATTGATGAAAAAGATTGTTTCATCCCATACTTATATTTATCCTCTCTTCTAACTAAGGCTTTTACTTTGAAAAATCTATTACTTAAATCTAAATTATAACATCTGAAAACATCTTTTAAATCTAAACACAAATGGAATCCATAATCATATATATTTATATTTCCTCTATGTATTTCTTTGACACTATAAGTTTTATTTAGTTCATACTGAAAGTTTCTACATTTCATATCTCTATCTGTACCCTTATATCCTTCAACCCAAATCCATTCTTCACTATTTTTTTTCATTTCTGAGTCTATTTTTATTTTTTCCATTTCTAATAGCTTTCTTTCCATTTCTTTATCATATTGCATATTGTCCATATCGAAGTTTGGTTGTTTGGGAGGAGGAGAAGGAGGTTCTTCTTCTGTTATTTTTACATTTCTACCATATTTTTTATTAAAGATATCCAACATAATACCTCTCCTTTATCTTCTTTTATATTTTTTCCACGCTTTAAATCTAATTTCAGATTTAAAACTTATAATATCATATTTTAATATTTTTCTTCTCCTCTGCTGCTCTTTAAGAAATTTAGTAGTAAATTCTTCTTTGGTCATAACAATCACCCTCTAAATATATTTTTTTATTTCTAGCAAATAATTAAGTATAATTTTTTCTGGAAATGTCTTTAATGTTATTATATCTATTGATTGTATAATTATAAAAACAGCAGAAAAGATTATAATAAGTAACCCAGCAGTTGCATATACAGGGAAATCATCTTCATCATATTTCCAATCTATATAAATTAATAAAGCACCAACAATTATTCCAATTACACATATAATTATCCAAAATATACTTATATCTACCTCATAATTAATATATTTAGTAGTTAATGTTTGTAAATATGGAATTACATTAGTATTAGACCAGTCTATAGTCATCCCAACTTTATCACTTAAATTATCTAAAATTTTTATAATTTGGTCACTAAATTCTATTTAACTCACCTCCAAAGAGGGAATAATCCCTCTCAAATTAATTGCATTTACTCCACCCACAATCAGGACAAGTCATGCATCCTTCCATCATTTGAATTTCTAACCCACATTCAGGGCATTTTGGCTTAAATTCTTTAGATTCTTCTACTTTTTCTCCTTGTTTTTCTTTAAGAAAATCTTTTATGGCATTTAAAATAGCTATTCCACAATGATTACCTTTATCCAATACACTACCTTTTGCTCTACTTGAAGCAAAACTAGGGCAAGTGTTAACACCTTCTAAAGCTTTTTCTATATTGTCTAAAGTCCCTCCAAGTCTAAGTATTCCACTCATTGCTATTGTTGTAGACTCAAGAAGTTTTTCACATCCACCTGAACCAGCCTTTTTTACATACAGCTCTTGTATACTTTTCTCTTTTTCAGAATAAGATATAAATAAAACTAATTTCCCACAACCAATATGTAACTTTCTTTTATATAAAACAGAATCACCAGATATAGGCTTCCAATCTCCTCTTTTAAGTTCTTGTGTACGATTAATATTATCAGTTGTAAGAACTCCCTCACGCTTACATCCAGTTCGATATATTGTTAATCCTTTCAATCCATTAATCCATGCCAATGAATATAATTCTTTGACCTGTTCAATCGTCACTTCATTAGGTAAATTTACAGTAGATGAGATACTTGCATCTATATGTTTTTGGAAAGATGACTGCATTAAGATACGTTCTCTTGGAGTTAACATTTCTGCTGTTACAAAATAATCAGGAAGGGCTTTTTCATTTTCAATGTTATTTTCTTTCATATATTTTTTAACTATAGGTGTGTAAACTTTATAATATTTTTCTTTATCATGTAAACTTTCAGTTTTTCTAGTATAAGAAAAAGCGAAAATTGGTTCTATTCCTCCAGATATTCCTAGCATAGTCGATATACTTCCAGTTGGAGCTATTGTTAAAAGTTGTGAATTTCTAAGACCATACCTTTCTATTAATTCTAGTGTTTCATGAGATGCATTTTCTTGAATAAATTCTGATTTTAAAATACATTCTTTATATTTTGGATATGTACCATATTTTTTTGATAATAAGGCTGATTGTTTTAGTGTTTCATCTGCTAAACATTTACCTATCACATTACATAACTCAATAGCCATTTCTGAACCATATCTTACATTCATTTTTATAAGCATATCAGCTATTCCCATAACTCCAATGCCTATTTGTCTGTAGTCTCTAACTGTATCTCTTTGGATTTTCAATGGATGCAAAGGTAAGCCTTCATCTAAAACATCATTCATTGCTTTTACTACTATTTTTATATCTTTTCTAAAATCATTATAATTAAAAGTTTTATCTTCTTTAACATATTCGCTTAAGTTAAATGAGCCTAAAAGACAACTACCACCTGCTGGAAGCGGCTCTTCAGCGCAGGGATTTACACCTGCATATTCAAATCCATCATCCTCACTCAATAAATTATAATTATTTATTTTGTCCCAAAATAAAATTCCTGGTTCTGCATAATTCCAATTATTTTCACATAGTTTATTAAATAGTTCTTTAGCATTTATTTCTTTAACTATAATTTCACCAGTCTCTTCTCTTGTAAAAGAACAATTATACATTGGATTTGAATCTATCCCTGTAGCTTTTTGCATAAATTCATCTGTGATTCTTACAGATATATTAGCTTTAGTAATTTTGTTTAAATCTGTTTTAATATCTATAAATTCTTCGATGTCTGGATGGTTAACATCAAGAGATATCATTAATGCTGCTCTACGACCACTTTGACCTATTGTTTCAGCAACCAAAGAATATGTATCCATAAAGGAGACTGCACCTGTTGTAGATTTAGCTGAGTTATTAACTTTTGCTCCTCTGGGTCTTAACTTAGATATATCAATTCCTACCCCTCCTCCATAACTAAATGTTCTTGCAGTATCACTACATGTTTGGTATATATCTTCAATAGAATCATCAGTTGCCAAAACATAGCAGTTTGAATAGGTTATTTTTCTTTCATCTTTTTGCAATCCTCTATTGGCTAATATTCTACCTCCAAATAAAAACTTTTTTTCTTGTATTAATCTTTTCACTTCTTTATCTCCATTAGACACTCTATTGAGCCATTCATCAAAAGTTTCATTATTATTCCTATATTTATTATTCCATATTGCATTTTGCATTTCATTCATTTCCCAACCTATCATTAAATCACTCCTTTGTATTTTATTTAGTTTATAAAAATTTTATAAATTTAATTAAGTTTAATATAAGTATAACACTCAACTAGATAAAATTCAATACTAGATTTTAAAAATTTTCATTTTAAAATCTAGTATTATCTCTATTGTTTCTGCTGCTGAATTGCAAATTGTTCTAAATATATATCTTTCAATGTTCTTCTTGTACTTGTATTATTAATAATACTCAAGCCATTGCTTGTTTGTCTCATAACCCTACTCCAAATAGGATTTCCTTTATCTAGGTCAATATATTTAATACATTGCATTCTTTTCTTCCAATTAGAACGTCTCCATAAATATAAATTATGTGCAAGACCCAAGTACGCATAAAACATGAAATTCTCACATACTAATGAAATCTCTTTAGACATTATTCTTCCTTCATAGGTCATCATTTCAGGATATATTTTGACTAATTCTTCAAAAAACTCTTTTAAGAATTTAAAACATTCGTCTTCCATAGTTTTATCTTCGATGTCACTGAAAGTATTTTTAAAGGCTGTTACAAGTGTATTTAATGTAACAATATTCATCATATCATTTTTAGCAATAGATGTTTTAACCATGTCTATTTTATCCTTTAATGCACCTTTTTCATTCAATTTTATCATAATGCGATTTACTGCATCTTGTTTATTAAAAGATTCAATTCGTGACTTAGAAAGTGATTCATGTAAATTTAATTGCCAAAAATGCTCCATTGCAGTATCCATATCATGACAGGTTATTAAAACAGGGAATTTAAGTGTTTTTAATATATTTATCATCTTTTTACCTTCTTCTCCACCTATGACTGAAGCGTCCTGATATATATTGTGCATGGATTTTGTTCTGTGTTGCCCATCTTGCATGCACATTAACCCTTGTATTATAGTCAATTGAGAAGTGTCTCCATTGTACATTACATTTCCTTCTTTTCCATGTTCGTCCAAAATATTTATTGTTAATTGGTCTGGGAAGTACTTCTCTTGTAATATTTTCTTTTGTATATCTTTAACTCTTGTTTTATTAAAAACTGCTTTATATTTGAAGGTACCATCTGCTTGTTTCTTAGGTAATACACCTCTCTGAGTCGCTGGATAGTATATTATTTTTTGTTCATCCCACAATTTTGCTATTTCGTATGCAGAAATATTTATTGTCCACATATTCTTATATAAATGGTCAACCTTTTGGAATATGTAATTTTCAGTAAGTTTATGTTGCTTAGAATCGTATATATTATCAAATGTTATAGCCAATATACTCTCTCCTTATTTATATTTTATTCTATTCTTATTATATACCATTTTAAAAAAAATAAAAACCTTGTTTACAAAAGTTGTGTGCTTTTATTTAGTTTATAATTGGCTCTAACATCCTTGTTTTATACATACTTTTAAGTTTTATAATCCTATTAAAATAGTGATTTTAATTACTTTTTTTCTTCTTAGATTCTTCCTCTGTCTTTTTCTTATTTTTTAAATTTTTTGCTTCCTCTTCTATTAATTCAATCATAGTATCAATAAAAATTTTTATAAATATTTTTTTATAATTTTTAAATTCTTTATCAGTCAAATCTAACTCTTGTTCATCTACGATATTTTGAAATCTATCATTCGCAAATTTTTCTAAATACTTTTTTGAATATGTTATAGTAAAACATGCTTTGAATGATTTAGCATATTCCTTAGTCCAATTTTCTAAATTATTTAAATCTATTCTCAACCCCATGATTACACCTCACTATTTTCAATTTTATTCAGTTTATATTTGACTTCTTTTAATAAATCTGGCAACCATGTATTTCTACATAGATTTTCTTTCTTTTTAATAGCTCTGTTTATAGTAATTATATTCCCTAGTAAATAAACTCTTTCTTTTGCTCTAGTGACAGCTACATATAATAAATTTGAATTTAACATAAAACTATGTGATTTCGGAGCGAGTACTATAACTTGTTTTCCTTGAGAACCTTGTATTTTATGTATTGTTATACAATAACCTAATTCTAATTGATTCAATTCTTCTTTACTGTATATTATTTTTTTATCTCCAAAATCAACAATTAATTCATTATAATCCACATCTATTATTATTCCCGTATTGCCATTATATACATGCTCTTCCATCATATCAATATTTAATGCTTTATAATTATTAACTATTTGAATTACTTTGTCTCCTTTAAAAAATTTATCTTTACCTCTCATTAAAAAATGATTATTCTTATCTTTTTGTATATAATATTGTATGCATGAATTAATCATTTTTGTTCCATAATCACCTTTATTTTGACATGTTAAAATCAAAATATCATTTATTGAATATCCATCAGTAAGTAATTTTTTATATATCTTTAATACTTGTTGTTTTATTTTTATTTGATAGGTTTCCATATATACAAAATCTTTATTGATTCCAAATATTTTATTTCCAATAAAATCAGATGGCAAAAACTGTTCACTATTCCTAATTTCTGTAGCTGCCTGCATCAATCCCCCTTCATTATATCTAAAGATTTTATTAAGTTTAGCTGTAGGAATTAATCCACTAGATAACAAATCTTGAGCAATATTACCACAACCAACTGAGGATAATTGGTCACTATCAAATACTAATAATAATTTTGTTCTTTTTATATCTATTGCATCTAATAAGTTTTTCATTAAGTAAATATCTGTCATAGAAAATTCATCTACTATTACAATTTCTGTTTTAAGTTTATTTTCTTCATTGAATCCCCATGAAGGATTATTATTAGGATTATAATTTAGTTGTCTATGTATTGTACCTGCTTCTCTTTTGCAATAATCAGCTAATACTTCTGATGATTTTCCTGTAGGAGTACATAATAAAAATCTCTTCCCATGTTCTTCTAACATAGTTATAATATTCTTTATTGATTGACTTTTACCACTTCCAGCAGGAGCAGTTAATATACTTATATTATAATTGCATACATTACTTAAAGATTCCATTTGTTCATCAGTCAAAGTAATTCCATCCAATTGTCTATAGGCTTCTGGATTTATGTTCCAAAACTTATTATTTTCTAAACCTTGAAATATAGTATCACAAATATATTTTTCTGTTTCATATGCTATTTTACTAGAAACAAATTTATTTTTATAGTCTACATGTATAAGATTGTTAT
Organism: Clostridioides sp. ZZV14-6150; assembly: GCF_020657875.1. Lineage (NCBI taxonomy): Bacteria > Bacillati > Bacillota > Clostridia > Peptostreptococcales > Peptostreptococcaceae > Clostridioides > Clostridioides sp. ZZV14-6150. The sequence continues at coordinate 21,879 of NZ_JAGWDA010000012.1, forward strand.
TTTCCTTTATTATCTCTACAAATTTATTTATACATTCAGGAGATAATTTAAAACACTCATTTCTTAATTTTTGTATTTCCATTTTTGTATTTCCACTTAATTCATTTTGAGATAATATATAATCAATGCAAGCTAACATTCTCTGTTTAGAAGTTTTTAAATCTCCTCTAAAAGTTATAATTTCATCATTGGGGTTATCTTTATTTAAACTTTCTAGCTGCAACAATATAGTATCAGATGTCTTGAATCCTATTTTTGAAATACCACAAAGACATTTATATGGATTTTCAGATAAATTTTTTCTGACTATTTCAATAGAAGTATATTTATCATATAGTTTCCTTATTGTAGAAATTGAAATATATCCTTTAAATAGATTAACTAAATCTATTAGTACAAAGTTTTCTATAACTTTTTCTTTGATTCTTTCAAAAGTAATTTCCTTTATGCCTTTAGTTAAATTTAAATCTATGTCTTTTAAATCATTCCTAATAATTTTATCTATTATATCTGGATAAGCTTCTAATAGTGTATCTGCTTGATTTCTTGTAATTACTTCATATAGAAAAGTTTTAGAACTATTTATATCATTGGGTTTGTCACTCCTAATATTTTTCACTTTGTATTGTATTCCAAAAGTCTTATTTATTTCTGTACTAGCTTGAACAGTATATGTTACATTTGGTAAGAGATTAGGTATATCACCAACCAAGACAACTTCATTATTTCTATTTGTTGATAGCTTGAATTTTTCTAAATCAACATCTACTACATATATTTTAAAACTATCTGAATTAAATCTTTGTTTTATTAGTTTACATTTAAATTCAATTAATTTATCACTCACTAAAACACCTCCCAAGAAGTAATAACATAGTTAAATTCATTTGTTTCTACCCATTTGCCTTTATCAATTTCTTGTTTTTTTATTTCTTTATCATAGTGATATATTTCTATCAAATCACCTTCTTTAAAAGGTGTTTCACTAAATGTTATATAGTCTTTTAATTTCCATTTTTTATTTTGTCCAGTTTTTATATTATATAATTCTGGATAATATGTTATTGACTTCTTGTTTTTATATGTTTTAATAAAAATCACATAATATAAATCACTTTTTAGATTACTTAAAATAGTATTTGGATATCCTAAATATTCTATTTCCATTGATATTTTTTCTTTAATATTTATATCTTTATCTTCTATATCTTTAGTCATTTCTTCAACTATTTTTATTATATTTAAATCTTTATATAATTTTTTTGTTTCTTTTCCTGCATATTTTTTTACTAAAGATTCTTTTAACCCAAGCTTTTTAAATTCTTTTTCATTTTTATTTATCTGCTTTCTATCATAAAGATTATCATATATTTTAGTCATTTGTATTAGTTTATTTGTTTTTCCAAATTCATTAAAATAATCTAATATAATTAATTTCTGGACTTTACCACGATTTACTTTTGTCTTACTTAGAATATCTCTATATAGTTCTAAAAAGTTATCATATTTCTTATTTTTACTGAGTTTATATAGCTCTTCTGCATCATTTCTTCCTATTCCTTTTATAGCATGTAGGGCGGGATGAATACATTTATTTTCTTTGTCTGCTGTAAATTTTCTATTGTCCAATCCAAATTTAAATTGACCTTCCTTAATTCCAAAAGCTTTTCCCATTTCTAATTTAAATGCTGATACTTTATCTTTTTTACCTTTTAACGAATAATGCTCTAATCTTACTTCATAAAATTCATATGGATAATACGCTTTAGTATAAGCATCTCTAAGACTGTCACAAGCCATACAATACGCATGAGATGCATTAAACCCGTACTTAGCTGCATTATTTATTATCTCCCATACTTTTTTACTATTTTCTAATGCTTCCTTCTCTGGGATATCTTCTGTTTCTAATATTCGTTTTGTAAATCCATTTAAAAATACCCATTCATAAGATTTTATTAATTTCTTATCTTTCTTACTAATAGCTTTTATTAATCCATAACATTCATCCATAGGTATTCCACTAAAAGATAATGCTGCCATTAATTGTTCTTGGTATATTAAAAATGAATCTTTCATTGTTTCTGTTTGTACTATGTCATCAAATGCCTTTATTCCATAACTAAATCTTTGTCTGTTACTAAAAGTTTTGTACATTGATTTAAAGGATGGTCTTATTGCTGCTATAAAGTTTGCTAATTCTCCGTCATTAGTTGGCTTATATTTCATAACTTTAGTTGTAGTTCCTTTTCTCTCACACTGGTTAACTCCCAAAGTATATCCATTTATATATATATCCCAAACCTTCTTATCATTATTACATTTTTGAATTAATTGTCTGACTGTCATTTCTTTAATACCTATTCTTTCTGCTGTTAATCTATGTAATAAACAAACATCAACTTTTAATAAATCATTTTTTAGATATTTAAATTTATCAGCCATTTTCCCATCAATTAAAGCAACTATATATTCCTTCTTTGTTGATTCAGATTTACATTTTATTAAACCTATTTCTCTTCTTATATTTCCACTATATATTAAATATCCACATGGAGCTTTTTTAGAATCCATTATAATTCCTCTATATTTTTTACTTTCATCAAATAATTGATGATATTTTTCATCTATATAATCATAAACATCAACTGTATCTTTTTCTTCATCATCAGCATTATTATAATCGAATTCATATTGTTCTAATTGCTTTGATATTTTATTTGCTGTATCAAAATCTATCTTATCTTCATTTGCTCCTGCATACATTTTCCAAGAAGACCTATCTTTTAAAGTTCCATAAGCTATCATTGGGTAACTATGTCCATGACCTAATAATTCAGTTTGAGATTCTTCAAATACTTCAGGATTGCCTAAATTAAGGTCTATATCAGGTAAGCTTTGAGTTTTTAATATTCTAGTAGTACTCATAAATCTTTCAGGATATAAATGAACTGGGGCAATAAATCTATCCACATCAGAAAATCCCAATAATGTATTTGTAAAATAACTTACACTAGACCCCCTACCACTTTTAGTTATTATTCCCCCTTTCTCAACTGCATTTTTTACTAAATAATAATTTATTATAAAGTAATCTGCCATTTTTGTATCTATAACAGTTTTTACTTCTTGCTTTATTCCTTCTTTATATTTCTCTATTTCTTCTTTGCTCAGATTATTTTCCTTTTTATATATATTCCAATTATCTTTTATTATTTTTTTATATATATTATTTTTTTCTTTTTGTGTTTTGTCTTTAAACAAAGAAGGCAATTTAATATCTTTATTTAGATAAATATCTTCAAATTCTAAAAACACATTTGTATTATTTATAGCATTTAATATTTGTAAATTACTTAATATACCTTGTTTTTTAAATCTATTAAATGCTTCCTCAGTTGAAGGATAATCCATATACCATCCATCTTCATCTGGGTAATGAATTCCTTTATATTCTAATATATAATCTCTCTCTTCTTTTTCATTAGTATATATATAATGACTGTCACATCCCATTATCATTTTTATATTAAATTTATTTGCTATTTTTAAAATACTCTGATTTAATTTTTTTTGAGAGGAGGTGTTATGATATTGGACTTCTAACATGAAATTATCTTTAAAATATTCATGTAATTCTTTTATTATTTTTACAGTTTCATTTAACTCATATCCCCAAAATCCAATACACGCAGTTGTAATAAATACATCTTCAGGAGGCAATTTGAATAATAATTCTAAATCAACTCTAGGTTTATAATAATATCCTGTTTCATTTGCTTCTGATAATATTTCATTTATCCACTGTCTTCCATTTTCATTTTTAGCAAATATGCAAATATGATTATTTTTTTTATCTTTTTCATGTCTATTTTTAACCCAATAAGCTTCTGCTCCAAATATAAATTTTAAATCATTAGGAATGTCTTTTTCATGATTTTCTCTCTTTTCTTTTAATTGTTTATTTATATCCTCAACTAAACTATATACCTCCCAATAATTTCCCTGAAATCCATGTTCACAGCTACTTACAATCGTATGATTTAACTCTAATGCTCTATTTACATAATCTTTATTAATTGCTCCTGAATCTGGGGTAGACCTATTTGAATAGCTTGTATGTTTGTGGTAATTTTGAAATGGCAATTTACTTAGAAATGAATCTAAATCCAAAGGTAAACTTGTTATTTCTTTCATATTACCTCCTTTATAAATTTTATTTATTTTATAAATTATTTAACCAATCCATGCTATCATCTTCTTTTATTTCTATTTCTTTTTTAAACATATTTAAATCATCTAAATATTCTTTATATGGCATATGTTCATTTTTAGAATATCCCATTAGATTTGAAAAATAAAATTCATTACTTTTATCTATTTCTGTCCAAAATAAATTGTCATCTTTAGTTTCTTTATATTCTTCAGTTTTCTTATTTATTTCATCTAATGTAAATATTATATCTTGCTTCAAATCATCTATTACTTCTTGGCTTAGGGGTATGTCAACATAACAATCTGATAATTTAAATTTATTTTTAACATTATCAGGCATACTATCTAAATTATTATTTTCTATTGAAGTAATTATCATATCTTCTACTTCTAATTCATCAAAACTCATTTTTTTTAACCATTTCCTTAAAGTTGGTTCTATCCCCTTTACCCATTCAGTTCTTAAACAATTTTTATTTTTAGATTTATGTTGTTTAGTTTCCTTATCTATGCTTAATAGGGTTTGAGTAACTGTACAATATTTTAAAAAATTCCATTTAATTTTAATTTTGTCTATAGGAACGCCTTTTTGAATTAAACTTTCAGCATATAAAACTAATTGCCCTCTTTCTTTTTCTATCTTCTTACCTGTATATATTGTAGATGTTTTCCAGTCTACAATATTATATATTCCATTTTCATCTTTATATATAAAATCTATATATCCTTGAAATATGTACTTTCCAACCTCAATAATCACAAATTGTTCTAGTTTTGACTTATAAGTTATTTGGTTATGTTGTTTGAAAAATAACCTTATATTGTCTTCATATTTCTTAGCAATTCTAGTATTAAATTCTTCATCACTACGATTATATTTTAATCCACTTAAATTCATTTCAAATAACTTTTCTTCATATTTAGCTATCATATCTTCATACTTTATTTTTCCATTATATAAATCTTCAATTATAGAATGACAATAACCTCCACTAACCCCATATATATTTTGTCTTGTTTCTTTTTTATTTAAAATATATTTCAATAAATATGAATATGAATCAGTCTTATATAAATTGTATCTACTCCAGCTATATATGTTCTTTACTTGATATTTTTCTTTTATTTTATTTAAATATTTTTCACTTTTTCTGCTCAAATTTTTCCTCCTTCCATTTTAAATATTCTTTATGTTCCTTCTCATCATATTTAACTTTTCTATTCCATAAAAAATTATATATTTTATTGTGTTTATCGGCAGGACTTTCTTTAGAATCTAATAATCCAAAGTCATCATATACATAATAAACATTTCTAATCCTATAAAATTTCTCACAAAGCCCTCTTACAAAATTTAATTCTATATCCTTGTCCATCTGTATTATTATATCTACATTTAAACTTATAAGTATCTTTGCCTGTTCTTCTGATATTTCATGGCAACATAAAGATACCCCTGTTTTATCTAATTTACTATGTCTTTTCAATGTAGATTTCTCACTTTCAAATACATTCACATATCCTGCATCTTGTATTGATTTATAATTTTCATTAAGTCCATATAAGTTCATACTTTTAAGAAAAGATTTTAATGGAAAGTATTTTGGTATTTCTAGTATGTTAAAATTAGTATTTAATGTTCTTCCCATTAAGCCTAAGTAATCATTTTCATTACCACACCAATATTTGTGTGGGATTACTACTCTATTTGTTTTAATGCTATATCCTATACCAAATTCATTTTGAGTAGATGGTAAAATTCCTTCTCTTACCCAATCAATATAAGGAATTTTTATATACTCACTACAAATATCTTCATTGTATATTTCAATATCATAAAGATTACAGATACTTCTTTTTTTTACTTTCTTGAAAACTCTTAATAAATCTACTTTAGGTGTTTCTCTTTTTTTTACATTATTAAAAGATATATTTAATATCTCATGCACCCTTTTAATGGAATTGAAAAAGTTTATGTTTTCTATCTCCATTACTAGTGTAAAGATATCCCCCTTAAACTCTACATTAGAATAATAGCACTTTACTGATAATGTATCTTTTTTAATTCTTGTCGCAGTAGAGTTTTCACAAAATGGAGTTGAAAATCTAAATTCATTTGTGCTTTCTTTAATTTTATAACAATTTATACTTTCTAAGATTTTTGTTATTAGTTTATTTTTTATTATATATTGTTTTAGCTCACAAACATCTATAATTATCCCTCTCCTATCTTTTAGAAGTCTACAGGAACAATACATATTCCAATTTCTTTATATGTATTTCTTGACAAATCATGCTCTGAAACTATTTGATATTCATTACTAGCTCCTTCTCTATTTTTTACTATAAATAATATTTGATAATGTTTGTCAGGATTCAATTTAACTGGTATTTTGCTTTTTCCACTTTTCCCTCCCATTTTGTATACTTTTAATTCTCTTTTCCCTCCTTCAAATTCATCTTCAAACACCCCTCTAACCATTATACAAGTTGCTGCTACATCTATTATATTTTTAGCCATACCTGTATTATCTTGAGTATAATATCTTTGCTTACTACTATTTTTAGATAATTGAAATGTTATTGTTATACTTACGTTTAAAGATTCTGATTTTATCACATCATGTATTTTGACCATATTCTGTTGCATATTCATCCAAACTTGTTCATTACTAGCATTTGAATCTTGTTTATAAGTGTCTAATATGAAGTATTTAACTCCCATATGAGCATACTTCTTAATGCATTTTATTGCTTTATCAGTAGAATATCTTTGAAATGGCTTTAATATAAACATTTTTTTATGGTCTTTTATCCATTTGCCACACTTATTCTTTAAAAAATCCTTAAATTCAGGACTATATTTCCCATTTCTTAATTTATATTTTTGAATATCTTTCTTATATATATTATTAGCAACCCAAATCAATAGCTCTCTTTGCCATTTTTCTTTTCCTTCTTCATTTATCATTATTACTATCTTTTCATTTGTTGCTTCTATAGATGGTAATAATAAATTTCTTGCCAATGCAGTTTTACCTACTCCTGATATTCCTCCTATAAGAGTTATATTACCTAATAAACTACCTCCAGTTTCTTCTGTAAGAATTGGAGAATTATAATACTCTAATCCTACTGCCAAACCTTCATCTAATTTATCAATTAATTCATCTATTCCATCAGCTATATCATAAGTTTTATCTTCGCCTTCAACATTAATAAATACGTGATTTAATACTGCTTCATATTCATTATAAATATCCTCAACTGACATATCTATGAATTCTTTTAATCTTTTACTGATAGGAAAATTATTTTTAGATAAATTCATTAATGTGTTCCATTTGTTTAATTCAGAAACATATCCATCTATATTATCAACTTCTATATATCCTTTTGCTAATTCTATAGATGTGAAAGCTCCATATTCAATATATTTCTCTCTTAGTTTAGGGTGTTTTTCTAGATATAAACTAACTGTCATTTCATCAAGTACTTTCTTTTGCTCTGTAACTATAATATCTTTCCCTATAGTAAAATATACTTTCCACTCATTATGTGAAAACATATCCAAAGTTAAATTATCATACATAAAATATAAATCTGGATGTTTCCATAGTGCTGAAACAATATTAGACTCACAAATTAATTTATATTCTCTAATTTGTTTTAGAGCATTTAATTCTTCTTTATTATTATCAGCTTTTGCCATATCTCACCTACCATAAATTATCTAATTTTTTATTTTTTAAATCCTTAGTTTTTCTTTTATATATTGCTTTCTCTATATCTGTATCTATATAAATATTCTTACTTTTTTCTTCAGATAATTTCTTCCTATTAATCATATCTACTGTGTCATTTATTTTATTTTCAATTATAAACATCACATAATTTATTTTATGATTTTCATTATTAAATTCTTTAGATTTCAAACCCATTAATATATCTAACTTACAAAGTTTAAAAGTCATCAAAATAGTGCTATAGTCATATTCTCCTAATGCTTTGACTTTCTTATTTGCCATAAACTTACCATCTTTTAAGCCTTTTAATCTTAAAACTATATTTTTTGATAAAGACTTTGTTTTTTCATATTGTAATATTTCACATCTTACATATTCATATAATTCATTCCATTGTTCTTTTTCTTTTTTTGTCAAAATATCAACTCCTATAAAAATAGGGAGAATATCCTCCCTATTTAGTTTTATAACGATTTTATATATTCTACTATTTTTCTCATTTTCTCTAAGTCAGAGCATTTCAGGGGATTATCCACTCCTAAATCTTTTGAAAAGGAAACTACTTTTGATTGATTAGATTTGTCTAATGTTTTCATATTTGTTTTTAATTCATTTAATAACTCATCCAATTCTTCTAATTCTGATTGAATTTTATTTTCATCTTTATGTATATCCTTTTTAAAGTCTATAATTTCTGTTTTTAACCCTGATTTGCCTTCTATAACTTTTTTCCAATTCTCATAAGAAGGATTTTCTATTATTGCTCCTTTTTTATATGTTTGAGTTCTATCCTTACATACTTCTGCCTTATATATTTCTTCATTGGTTTTAGCATCTTTTTCAGTAAAAAATCTAAGTACAACATCAAAGTCATATTCTATACCTTTTGCACAATCAGGAGCATATCCTGTTATTATGTAATTTTCACCTTTTTTTTCTTTCAATTCTTTTTGTTGAGCTATTGTAATTACATTTATCCCTTGCGAAGCTAATTTTATTTTTGCTGCTTGTATTCTTTTGTTAATTAATTTAATTTTCCCCCACTCTCTAGGTGAAAGAGAGCTATCTTCAACTGATTGACCTTTTTGTCTTGCTCTCCTTTCAGCTACGTTTAAAGCTGAATGTTGCATATTTTCATAAACTTTAGTAACACTATCTAAAACAAAAGTTCCTATTTCATCAATCAATTCATCCTCTATTTCATCGAATGCTTCTTCTATTTCATCAGCAGAGGTTGTATTTAATATATATTTTAAATTAGAGCAAGAATTTTTATAATAACTCATACCATCTTCTGTATCTATAGCACATATAGTTCCATTGTTAAAAGACAATGCAAATAAAGTCTTACCTGTACCAGTACCTCCAAATACTAAAATTTTTATACCTGATTTTGTTTCAGCAGCTTTTTTAAACAATCCCATTCTATCAATCTCCTTTTTTAATATTTTTATATTTTATTTAGTTTAAATCATCTAACCAATCCATATCTTCATCCTCTTCATCAATATTATCTAAAGCTACATTTAAAGCTTCTTCATCTGTTAGTTCTTTATCTTCTAATTCGTTTTCAGTGTCTTCTATATCACAGTTCTTCAATATTAATGGTATATTTACATCCTCTAAAGTGTATATATCTATTATCTTATCTATAACTGGAAGTCTAGTTTCTTCTCCTCTAAACACTATATGAGGAGACTTTATTATCATTTGTTCTGGTACTCCATTTGTTCCATTTGCTTTAGCCATTTTCCCTATTATTTCTTCCTTATCTAAAAATCCTAATTCAATCATTTCTTTTATATCTTCTGGTATATCATCTTCTGTAATTTCTACAGTAGATATATTTCCTTTAGTAAAATATCCATCAACTGTTAATTGGGTTATATTTTTAGAGGATTTAACTTTAAATTGTTTCAACATTTGTTTTGCCTTATTTTCATCTTCCCCTATTAAAAAATTGAATGTTTTTATTAATGGTAAATTAATACCTTTAGATACTCTCCCATTAATTTTTTTAGTAATTAATTTATCTTCATATTTTTGAACATTATCTATTATCATAGCAGTTATAGGAATACTTCGAGCATCTTTATCTAATTTTCCTATTGCTAAATTATCCAATAATATACTTTGAGTAAATGTAGCTTTAAAATCCTTTGAATCTTCTACTTTTGATAATACTATACTTGTTATATTTTTCTTTACTTGCACTGTATCTTTATATGTATTATACTGTAGAGTTCCTTTTATATTTACTATCATCTCATCTTTAAGAACATCATTCATATAAGCAATTGCATCATATTCAGTTAAGAATTTTTTATAATCTGTTTTACCTTGCATATCTTTTTCAAGTCCCACAGTTTTAAAACACATATCTCCAATTTCATTTAATACTTCTTTATCATTTCTATCTTCCCATGCGATTGTATATCTATTTTCAAAATCATCTTGTTTTTTACCATTATTATCTTTTTTCCCATGTACATATATTACATTGTCTCTATCTGTTCCATATCCGCCCATCATTTCACAATATATAATTCCAAATTCTCCACAATCAACACCTAAATTTAAGCGATTATAAACCCAATCTGAATTTTCTTTTGAACTTTCTATATCTAAATTAAATGTAAAATCATTAATCTTTATTTTTCCTATTAAATTAAATTCTGCCTTTCCTTTTTTTAATGGTGTTAACTCATTTTTTTTCGCCATATATATTCTCCTTTTTATTTTTGTATTTTATTTAGTTGTTATCATACTCAATTTTTCCATATACTTATAATAACATGTTCTATTTATTATTTCAATACTTATTTTTAATTTTATTTATTTTAATTAAAAATCCTACATAATAGAATACTTCAAATATTATTAGTATTGCAATTGACCTGATATTTTGAATTATTCTATGATAAGCTGTTTTGCATATGGAAGTTTTTCTATCCACTTACAAAACATGTCTTGCCATTCTTCTTTTAAATGATGCGACTTTCTTTGATGATACATATTTCTTAATTCTGCATAATTTGTATTTAATGTTCTTTTTTGTAAATAACCTTCTGGCAATATTCTTTTAGCTCTTACAAGTTCTGTTCCATCTCCATTACCTTCAAAATGTGTTTTTGCTAAATTATTTATTTTCTTTATTAATAATTCTATGAATTCCTTATCTCTTTCATCAAAGATAAAGTTACTTAATGTGAGTTCTTTATTTTTGTCAAACAATTTATGCATCGTTGAACAACTATTTTTTGTTCCAAATTTATATGTATCTGCCTCACTCCACCAGTATCTAGGCATTGTTATATCGACCCACACTTGTATTTGTCTCAGAAACTTAGCATGTTCTGAACCTGCCATTATCAACTGTCTTGCTAAATTCATGTCTTTTTTCCCAATATGAAAATTTTCATATCTCATATTATCATTACATATATAATTTAAAAAATAGGTGCTATCACTTATATTCCAGCTGTTCATAGGATTTCTCATACCTTTTATTGAAGAGTAAAATCCACTTACACATGTGTTTTCAAATTTCATTTTTTTATTCAATTTATCAACTCCTAACCTTCCACAATAATGTAACCTTCTTTATAATGCCTTCCCATATTGTTCACCCTTTTATAATACTTATAATCACTCTCCCCATCTAATCTTGGTACAAATACATCTATAGCATTAGAACTACCAAAATATCTATTAGAACCTCTATCTTTAACCACCTTTAAATTTCCATCAACTAATATTTTAGTTCCAAATTTAAGATGATTATTAGCCACAAACCCATATTGTAACTTTTCTCCTGTAGCTGTAACATCTCCATATTTACTGTTTTCACAATTCAAAGAAGTATAATAACTCACTACCCATCTCACAGGAATTAATTTTTCTATTTTTATTTCTAACTCTTTTTCTAAATTAATTCTTTTAATTTCTAGTTTGTATTCTTTAGTGTTTTTATATTGTTCCCACTCATACTTATACATTAAATTAATGTTCTTTGCTGTATCTCTAATAAGCTCTTTATTCATATTATTATTAATAACATCTTCTGTATTAGCAAATACATGTATCGTGCTACCAACTATCAAAGCTCCTGTTACTGCTATATTTCTCCACCTCATAAATACCTCCAATTATATTAAAATGATAATTTTAAATACTTATTTATTCTGCAAGAGCATCATCTAGCTCTTCGTCTGTTGGCTTTCTCCCTTCTCTATTCCATTCAAAAGCATCTTCTAAATATGCATTTGGACTATAACAACAATAATCGCAATCTCTATTTTTATTCTCACATATTTCTTTAAGTTTGCAACTCATTTTTAATCCTCCTAAATTTATTTATTGTTTATTTCATCTAATAATAAATTTAATTTATGTTCTGCTTTTTTAACTTCAATTCTTGCTAGACATAACTTAATACCTTTATTGTATTCAAACTCATCTGAATCATGGCAAGTAGCTGATGCTTTAAAATCCCCAATTCTAACTTCTACTTTCTTTCCATTTGTTCTATACTTACAAGTCTTATTTGTTCCAAGTACAGTCGCAGTTTTCCATTCACTCCAAATATGTTCTTTTTTCTTAATATCTATCACAACTTCAAAATACTTTTCAAATTCACTATAATTCATGAATCCCATTCCATAATCTGTTTTAAAATGTATATTTCCGTTATTTTCTACTGATGTAATTACAAATATATCTCCTATTTCTAACATTCTAAAGCCTTGTATTTCTTTCATTAGTTTTATTTTAGTTCCTTCTATTAACATACTTTCTTCATCCTTCCTATTCTACTATTATATTTATCAATTGCTTCTTGCTCTCTTTCATTGACATCTCTATTATATTTGCCTTTAGCTTGGACTATTTTGTCATCTCTAACTTCAATTGTTACTAAACTTTTACTTAGATTATCATTTTTTCTCATAAATAATATATGACACTTTCCATCTATAACATTTTGGATATAACTACTCACACAATTATTTTGTTGTACTGCTTCATCTTTAATTTCACTTGTGCTTTTTGGATATATGAATTTATAATCTTGATATGAATATTCTAGTGACTTGTCTATTCTTTTATTAAATACTTCTTCTTCAAATTGAGTTTTAAGACGATTATAATTTCGAGACGCTATTTTATGAGTTGTTAAGAAATGTCTTGGATATTTTTCATATTTATCACTTATTGCACTCATCATAGTTACATAATCATAAAGCTCTCTTAGCGTGGAATTAAATCCTGATAATGCTTCATATGTCATTAAATTATCTAAATATACTACAAGTGACTGAGGTTTGTACTTATATCTATTTATTAATTCATCAAATTTTTGTCTATAAAAATAATCAGAATCCCAATAATCATTAGAATTAATAAATACTAATAATTCTTTTTTACTTATAGAGTTTAGTTCTAAATCCAGTAAATTATTATATAGACTTGGATTGTCTTTATAATTACTAATTAGTTTTTCACTTAAAATTAAGTTATATTTCTTACAAAGAAGTATAAGCCCTCTTGGTATCTCTCTTATGTTGTATGAAATTGAACATTTAACCTTTTTTATTCCTGCTGAAAAAAATTGTTCATACTTAGAATAATCTTTGATTTTATTTAAAAAGCTTCCTATATTTCTTATTTTATTGACCCTTATACTACTATCATTAAAACTTCTATTTACTTCCATATCTACAAAGCTTAAAAATCTTTTATAATTATCATTTTCAAAAGAATCTATTACTTCCAATAAATTGTAACCTCTAAGTTGAGTACATATATCTTTCACTCTTCTTCCAGATTTACCAATACATTCTCCTGTTGCTAAATTATATTTTACATTCTTCCCATCTTCAAATTCAAATACTAAAAACTGTTTTTCTTTATAAGACTTCAAATATTAATCACTCCTTTATATCTTGATGACAATTGTATGACATAAGTTATCTTTCTACCTAATGTAATAATCATTTTAGATTTTCTTAGAATTTATATATTTTTCTTTTAAACCTTTATCGCTCCTTGTATCTATGAGTTTATTTATAGATTTTATATAGTTCATATCATTAGAAATTCTCTTAAGACTTGTTATAAAGTAAATAGAATTACTTCTTGGTATCTTCTTTCTAATAACTAAATCAATTGCTGTTCTGGCAGCATTATAACTTTTTAAATGAGTATGACCTTCTTCAAATTTTTTATTTGTATTGTAGACAATATATCCAGTTTTAGATTTGATAATAATATATTCTTTTTTTTCATATATTTTATTTGCATCCATTATAAATCCTCGATTTTATGCCATACCTTTTCTAACTTTCCATGTTTTCTATTTAATCTTCTTCTAATTTCATATGCAGATTTAATTTCTTCTTTTACATTTTGCCACTTCTCCAAAGCTTCTTCATAGTCTTTATTCTCTTCTTGTAAAAATAATATTTCTTCTTTTAATTCACTAATTTTAATATTTAATTCCCTGTTTTCCTCTAATAAATCATGATGTCTTTGTTCATCTATAAGTATTGAAATCACTGCCCTTCATAGACTCAATATACGCCATTTTAAGATTGCAAGGTATAAACACAAGCAGTCATTTATATACATCCTTAGAATGTCGTATATGGAGTCATTTTTTTATTCTTCATTAATTATTAATGTCTTCTTTTATAAAACCTTCCAATTAATAAATTCTATTTAAAACTGACATTTTATAATCATTTAAAACCATGATTTTATAGTTTATATTTTCCATCACTCCTTGGATATAGAAATTTTATATCTTTAAGGTCTAAACCATCTCTCTCGTAATAATCCTTTGCTCTTATACATTCTCTTGGAGACACTCCATATAGTTTAATTAAATCTCTAAAATTTATAAAATGTTTTTGGCCATCATTTTTTGATGTAATATATCCTTCAATTACCACATATTTAATTTTCATTTTGTACCTCAATTTTTTTGACTTATTAATACTTTTAACTTTGAAAATTTTGGATTGTACCCCTTCTGCCATACAAAATGAGCATATTCAATACTGTCTGTCTTTTTATCATCTGTAAAACTCATTCTTTTGTTGTGAACAAAAATATACTTAGGCATATTATTTTTCCACAGTTCTTGTCTTACTTTTCCTCCAAGGTAATTTAATCTTAGTAGCATAATAACAAAACCATCTTCTTTAACATCATTTAAGGCTTTATTAATTATATCTAAACTGATATTAAATGGAGGATTAGTAATGATTACATCGTATTTTTCTTTGGATTGAAACTTTAGATAATCTTGCTTTAGATTTGCTCTTGAATCATCTCTTATGTCTACTGTATCTATTGAAATATCTTGATTTGAAAATTCTTGAATTGCAGTTGGGTAGCTCATTGGATTTGTATTATCTCCACCTGCACATGGGTCTAATATCCTTATATTTGAATTGAGTATATTTTCATATCTACTGAACTCACTTAGAAATTCTTTTATTTTAGGAATCGGAGTTCTATAATAATCACTTACATGAAAATCTCTAGCATTACTTCTATTTGTACTACTTATAAACATCTTCCCCTTTATCTTTATTTTTTAGTTTATTCCACTTACCTATCGTTTCTTCATCTACAAACATGACTGCATCTGGGTATTTTACAAACAAATCATTAAGCTCATCATCAGATATACCTTTTGATATTTCAATAAAATTCAATTTATCTATCATCTTTTAATCTCCTTAAAATAATACTTTTAATCTAAGTTATTACTCAATAATAATAATGCTATAGCACAAAATCCACCAACTATTATTCCATTAGTATCTCCCCCTAAATAATTAATTCCCATACAGCCTAAATTAAAAATTGCAGCGATATTTAAAATCAAATTAATACTCCTTTCTTTTATTCTTCTTTATTGATATATATACTACTTGATGGTATAAGAATCCAGATTAACAACCATGCTAAGGTATTGATTGGATATGTTGTGTCTAAGAATTGAAATTGTGGGAAGTTTAAAATATCTACTACCCAAATTATTATAAGAATTGTTTTTAAGACTTTAAACATTTAACTCTCCTTTATTTATTAGATGAATTTTCTTCTATTACTACATGAGCATTACATATAATCACCCTTTTACCATCAAAATCTAGTGTTATAGTACCACCATCTCCATCTTTAACTCTCATGCTTTTACTTGTATATGTTTTTAATACCTCGCCATTATCTGAATATACATTTACAGTTCTATTAAGTCCTGATACATCACTTTCAGCATCTTTCATTGAACTTTGTATTCCTGTACATCCAGACATTCCTATTAACATTGTTCCTAATACCCCTATTAATAAAAATCTTTTCAATATAATTTCACTCCTTTATTTTTAATTGAATTGTAAATAAGAATACATATTTACAATTTTTGAATTGCTTAAATGAATTTCTTAGAATTGAAATTTTGATTAATCATTTACAACATTATATTTATCATCTTCTCTCCATCCAAAATTGTATGGTTTTATAATATTACATATTATGTCTTTACATAAAGACATATAGTCTTCGATGTTATCTTCTGAATCACTCTCTTGTATATTTGTTAATGTATCACAGCCACTACAGCTTCCATAACCAACATATGTCATAAGATATTCATATTCATCAGGTTGGTATGTTTTTTTAGGTATTAAATATAATAAAGTACCCTGATAATCTCCATCATCTATTTCACTTATATTTTTGACATCCCACTCATCGTCTTCATTTATATTGTCATTCAAAATATATTTTACAGATAATTTAACCAAATCTTTATAACTACAGTAATTATCATGATTAATGAAATCAGACTCTAACAATGCTTCATACAATCTTGTTTTATTTTTTATCCACTTTTCTTTACAATATTTTATCATTTAGCTCTCCTTTAAATATTATTTAGATTTTCTATTTGAATTGTTCCAGTAGCACAATCTATATGTTGCCCAAGAATGGATGTTAAGCAACAATCTATATCATCTACTACTATTTTTATATGAGGGTCTATTTTTAAAGATATTCCATTTATGGCTTTTGTATCATATATTTTAGTTCTATTAAACATGTATTCTTTAAATGTTCTTGGGTTTATTATATCTAAATTCATTGTTTTTGCTAAACTAATTATGTAATTTTTATTAGCAATAGAATGACATAATATAAGTGCATTATTTTCATAAGCATACTTTATTAATGCAGTAGTTTTCCCACTACTTCTGTTTCCATTTATTAATTTCATAATTATTTTTCTCCTATTAAAATATTTATTTTAATTCTATTACTACCTTGTCACCTTCATCATTAGTTACAGTTAATTCATATCTTAATTTTATCCAATCTTGAATACCTCTAAGTATACCATCCTCATCAAAAAATGTTACATACTTTAAGTCGCTTGATGGATACTCCTTATTAGTCCTCATATCATAAGCCATTGTCTTAATCATTAGTGCCTCCTTTAAATTTAACTTCCTCCTGATTTAACAATTCTTCTAGTAATTTATTATATAGTTCTCTACTTATATACTTAAATTCTGGTTTCCCTCCTATTTGCCTAAGACCTATACTATAACTATCTGTTTTTATATCATTAACTAACGTAACTTGTAAGTTGCCATTTTTTAATATAACATTTCTCTTAAAATCCATAACTCCTCCAATCAAATATTAAATTTATAACACTTTATAACCAAGATTTATAATTAGTACTCATAAAGTTCTAATTTTTTAATAGAACTACATAGTTTCATGAAATCAGGTATTTCATCACCATAAGCAATTTCTACTACTCCCTTTACACCTATTTTAGTCAATTCCTTCTCTCTATTTTCAGCACTTATTTTAAAGCGATGTACAGAATGAAGAACACCTCCAACATAAACTTTCCAAACTGATTCTAATATTTCTAATGCTTTTTCTTTTAAAATTTCTTTTTCATTTAACTCTGGACTATCAATAACCAATTCAAGTAGTTTATTTAATACATATCCTATATTTTTACCTTGTTCAATCCCCATAGATATTAAATCTTTACCATTAATAGCTAAATTTTTTCTATTAAAACATTCTTTTTGCTTTATAATATATTCAAATTCTTTTTCACAATCAATAAGGTTTAATATTCTCTGTTTCATATATTTTGGATTCTGAGCAAGTATATCAGCCCATTTAACTTTTAATAAATCTTCAAATAGTTCAACATTTTCAAGTTTATTTAATAGCTTTTTAATTATCTTCCTTTTAGGTTCTATCCTATAATCATGATATTGTATTAATATTAAAACTTTATTAATAGTATAATTATCATACTTAAGTCTCTTCAAAATCTTCTTTGCAATTTTTGCAGATTCTCTACTATGAGTATAAAAGTGGTCAATACCATTTTTGTCAGTCGTTTTAGTTACTTTTTTACCTAAATCATGAAAAAACATTGTAAGTTTTAAATACAGTTCATCTTCAATTACTTCTGTAGCTATTAAAGTATGTTTTTGTACATCATAGATGTGATATGGATTGTGTTGAGTAACATCTTCTAATTCACATATTTCAGGAATTATAAATTTCAACAAACCTGTTGATTTTAATAAGTTTAATTTAGATGAATTAGATACTAATATTTTATTAAACTCCGTCTGGATTCTTTCAATAGAAACATTTTTTATCAAATCTGCTTTTTTATGAATACTTTGCTTAGTACCTTCAGCTATTTTAAAATTGAGTTGTGCTGAAAATCTAACTGCTCTAAGCATTCTAAGTGCATCTTCTTCAAATCTATCTACTGGATTTCCAACGCAACGAATGCACTTATTTTGTATATCCTCATATCCATTAAATGGGTCAACTAATCCAGTTTTTGAATTGTATGCAATTGCATTAATAGTAAAATCTCTTCTCGACAAATCCTTAACTATATCATTTGTAAATTCTATTGAATCTGGATGCCTACCATCACTATAACTTCCATCAATTCTATAAGTTGTTACTTCAAATGGTTCATGTTCAATCATAACTGTTACAGTTCCATGTTGTATACCGGTTGGAATTGTTTTTTTGAATAATTCTACTACTGCTTCTGGTCTAGCGTTAGTTGTTATATCCCAATCATTTGGGATTCGTTCTAATAAACAATCTCTGACGCATCCTCCAACTACATAAGCTTCATAACCATTCGTTTCTAATTCTTTAATTATATAGTCTACTTTTTTAGGAATTTCTATATTAATCATAAATATCACCTTTACTATTTTTTATTTATATTGGCTCTTTTATTATACTTAGCTCTTAAGTAATGTAAATCTTTCCATGCTCCATCAAATTTACTATCTCTTTTAAATATGTACTTCCCTTCTTCGTTTTTTGTATATTCAAATCCTAACCAAACTAAAAAATCAGCGACATTTCTATAATTAACAATTCTTGTCTTTTCCATTTTATAATTCTCCCTCAAATTCTCTAATCACATCAATTCTTTTCTGTAGCCTTTCATTATCAAATTCGTCATCCTCCATCATATATTCTAAGTTATCAAGTAAGTAATTTACTGCTGTCATATAGTTTTTAATTTCTTTATTCATTTTAAATATCTCCTTTTAATAATTTTCTAATAAAAATTTTTTTATACATACAGTTAGCACAAATATATCCAACATCACTTTCTAGCAAATTGCGTTTATTTTTTTACATTTAATACATCCCATAATGCCTCCTATTAAAAGTAAAATTTTATGTTATATTAATCTAATATTAATTTAAATCTATCATTTTGAATAAATCGTGTTTGTTTGTCGAATCGGTCTATTAATTCTTCTATTGATATAAAATCAGAACTATAATTACCAGTATCTAGGTTCACATATCCAAAATAACCTAATCTTGATGTTATTAAATACTTGTTATTACCTGCAAGTATAATGTCTCCAACTTTAACCTCTCTAAAATGTTTAATCATGTTATCTTCAAATTTCATATGTACCTCCATTTAAAATTAAGATTTTAATTGAATATTTTTAATTCATCACAACCATGCTCATTTTCTAATTTATTTTTTATAAATTCTGCTAACTCCTCTTCTTTTAACTTTTCTATATCTTCTTGATGATTTAAGACAACTTTCATAATAGACGACAAAGACATCCCATAATCATACATCGACTCATCTCTTATAATATCCCTCTTTTTATTCTTATATATTATTATTAAGTCTGTTGTATAACAGCTACCATAGTCACATGTTTCACATCCACTTGAGTATCCTTGCTCTGTTGTTATGTCTACTATTGCTCCATTCGTTAACTGTATCAATACTTTGTTATCCATATTTATTAATCCTCCTTTTAAATTTTATTCATCTTAAAACTGTTGTTTTAATTAGTCTAATTTAAAGAAATCATCTAAAAAAACATCTTCCCAATTTGCATCTATCCAAGTATCTTCTTCTTTTTCTTCAATTTCCATAAACGTTACAAGTCTTTTATTAAATTCTTCTATATATGAAATAGAAATCACTTTAACTTTTGTTCCTACACATTGAGGTTGTGCTATACAATCTTCTAATCCCCATATACTTCCAACTTCTATTTTATTCTCCATTATAATATCCTTTCTTTTTAAAATCTGTCTTCTAATCGCATTTAGATAGATTTATTTTATATTCATCCACTATATCAATTGCTTCATACCAATAAGAGCTTATATCTTCTTCAGATACTCTTAATTTTTCGATGGACTCTTCTTTCATTCTATCCATCCAGTTCTTAGCTCCTTTTTCTGTACAAACCCTATGCATATACACATGTCTAAATTCGCCTTTACAAATTAATTCTTCTGCGATGTAATATAACTTTAATTCTTTATCATCTAAATCTGAATCTTGCTTATTTTCTGATTCTTTCAAAGCTGATATTAGTCTTTCTGCTGCTTTCTTATCTTTTATATCTATATTTTTTAATATAGTTTTTGTAGACATAGTTTAACTCCTTATTATATTTATTTTTTAATCCAACCTTCTGGATAATCATTTCTTAAAACTCTTAATCCTAATACTTGTTGAGCTTGATGTATTGCATTTTGAAAATCATTAAATTCAGAAGGATGTTGTTTTTTTAATTTACAAAAACCATTCCATGCATTTATCAAATTGTCCATAATCACTCCTTCTTCATAATTTAATCCATCAAGTCTTTTCCCCTCTCTATTACCATTCATTGTTATTGTAATTCCATTTAAATCTAAGCTCTTTTTGTTTAAACTTTTTATGTAATGTATTATAGGTTTTACTACATCTTCAACCTCTGCGTTTACCTTTCTAAGTAAACTATAATCACTAGAATCATATTCAACATAAGTTAATTGTTTTGTATCACTATCAAAACCTAATGATAATTCTGTTTTCCTATTTATAGGTATTAAATCTCTTTTGCAACTAGGACATACTACTATATCTTCATTTAAGAAATAATTATATTCTTGTAATGTTTCCTCTACATTGAAGTATTTATTACAATTCTCACACCAAAATCTCATAACCTCACTCCTCATCTTTTTTACCAATCTATACAAACACTTCCTACTTTTAATTTAATAAGTTCTTTTTTACAATTCTCAATCCATTCAATATTATCTTCATAAGAGATATCATCCTTATTAAAATCTATAACCTCATCATACAACATACTTAAGAGATTTTCTAAACTACAAACCTCATGTTTTTCTAAATAATTTTCTCTTAACTTTATTTTTATAAGCTTATTTAAATTAGGAGCTTCCTCTTTTGAAAACACAAATATGTAATTTCTTTTCAATGGATACTCTTTTAATTCTTCTAAATTATTGATGTTTTTATTTTCCATTTCTTTAAGCCAATCTTCTAATCTTCTGGTACTTCCACCACAACACTCAATTATTTGATTTATAATATTTTTATTTTTTATAATGTCTATTTCAAAATACATGTAACATCTCCTTTTTATATTAAATTCAACTTTTCCAATATACTTATTCTCGCACTTTCAAGTTCGCATTCTTCACAATCTTTTCTTGAATTTTGCATTTCATCATAAGCACATCCACTACGACAAGGATTTGATGACATATAAGCATCTATAGCTCTTATTTCGTTTTGATTTAGCTCTATTGTTTTCATAAATCGCTCCTAAATACTTTTTTAATTTATACACTCTAACATTTCTTTTCTATATATACTGCTATAAACTATTTTCTTTGCTATTATCTCCATTTCTGATTTAGCTTGTTTTTCTTTATAGGAAAATGTATCAATATACTTACTAAGTACTTTTAAACTTTCATTCATAGTATCTAAAGTCCCTTTTAGCGTTTCTATTTCAGATACTAATCCTTCTCTTTCAGCTAACAATTTCTCCTTTTCAAATGATATTTCATCCATTATATTAATATATTCTTTTTCGGTTTTATCTAACTTTCTCAATAAATTTTCAATTATCATTAAGTCAGTTTCTCTGTCAATTCCATATTCAACCCTATACAATGTTATTATTTTTGTATCTCTCAAATCTGTTATTAGTATGATATTGTCAACTAGTCTAAAATTTGTTTCAGTGTACTTATCATTAAATCTTCCTGTATAAATCAATCTACTTTGTTCGAACATCTTATTTAAATCTATTTGATATTGCTCTTTGTTTAAATTAAGATTCTGCTCTACACAACTTTTCTCACACTCTTTTATTCTTTCTATATATCTTCTTAATGCATGATTAGTCACATTTATCATTTTATTTTCTCCCAATCTTTGAATTTATAAATATTTAAGCTCAAATCTATATAATATAAATCATATTGCTCAATTTTTTTGTCTTTAAGTACCATTGAAGACTTTAACGCTCCTATCGTTTTAAATCCAACTTTATTACCATTTCCTATATAAAAATCCTCTGTATTTCTATTTTTTGCAAAATAAAATTTATTCATATTCCATACCTATCATTAAATCACTCCTTTTATTTTAAAATTAATTTATAATACATTAGAACATCAATCCATCTGAAAATATTCATCACATTTTCTCATTTTTTATTTTGTATTTTATTTAGTTTATAATGTACTGTGTTATGAATCTCTTGCTTTAATATAATATTACCACACCTACCCAAGTATTGCAATAGTTATTTTGCATTTTATTTAGTTTATATTTTTTCTATTATTATTTACTATCTAATCATTAATATAATGCTATTTATTGTTTTGATAAGTTCAATTAAAGTACCATTCATTATAACTGTTTTAATTAAAGAGCCTCTATTAAATACTTCTAATACACTTGCATTATAAACTTTGCAAATTGAAATTTTCGCTCCATCTATAGTTTTTGAAAATTGCTTACCATTATAATTGAATCCACATTCCCTTAAATAAGAATCTACTTCTATATTAATAATAGGTTTGTAATTTTTCATACATTTATCTTTAAATTCCTTTTTAATCCTTTCTTCCTCTTTAGCAATTATATTTTTGTAAAGCATCTCATCTACCTTTTGAAAAGCTATGTCCTCTATATATTCTTCACAGTTATCTATATATCTAATAAATATAGCTAATCTTTTTACACCACTTACAGAAACTATAAGATTATCTCCCTTTTCCAATTTTTTCATCTCAGTTCTAAATATCATTTCTTCACCATCTACATTTGCTACTATTATTTTATCAGTCATTTAATTCTTCCCCTCTCTGTTTTTACTAATTATATGAAACTTCTTTTCCAGCTTCTCTTACTCTTAAAAATGTTGGAAATCTCAAAGACAATTCTTCTTTTTCATTATTGGTTTCCTCAAAAAATTTAATTTCTACAACATTATTAATTATTTTATCTTGATTATTAAAATAGTACTTACGTTGCTCATCTGTAAATCCAGAACCAACTCCTAATCTATATCCTTTATAATCACATATTATATTACCTAACAGTCCCTTGTATTTACCCTCACCTTCCTCTATAGCAATACATTTTATATCACATGTATAAAATTCTTTAGCTTTAAGTAAATACTTTACACGTTTACATTCATATGGAGCATCTGCTAAATTTATCATTATACCTTCTTCTTTATTGGCTATAGCATCATTCCAATGTTTATTAATCATCTCAATATCTTTGCCTTGATATAATGGTTCTAAATATTTTATAAATTTTGTCTTAAAAGAACATTTCTCTAATATACTTTCTAAATTATCTTTTCTAAGATAGCATAATGTTTCATCCTTACCTATATCGAAACTATCTATGTTTTGAATATAATCATAACAATACATCTCTAGACCATTTTTAATTCCTTTTTTACTATATCTTCTTAGGGTTTCTTTGAATCTTTCTTCAGAGTTTTCATAGATTCCTTCTGCAAGTAGTTCTCCATCATATACACCCATAGGTAGTTTTTTAAATTCTTGTTCTATATCAACCAACCCTTTTACTATTTTACCTTGCTTACTAAATATATCTATACTATTTTTATTCTTTATTACAATAATTCTAATTCCATCTAATTTAGTTGTTAAAATAAATTCTTTCCCAATTACACTTTCTTTATTTTCTTTATAATTCTTAGCTTTCATTATATTAAACTCTTCTATAAGAGCTGGCATTATCTTGTTTACAGTTTTAGATGTTACTCCTATCTTAATTGATTTTGTAGCCAATCCAACTATCATATCTTTTAATTCTTTATCTCGATTTGCAAATACTTGTATTGTTTTTATATCGGTATCTTTACCAGTATTATTTTCAATTAGATAATCAATCATATCGTATATATTATTTAAATTATTATAAGCAACATTATTTAAAGATTTAGATATCTTCTTTTTAGATATTCCAGTTACAACATATGGATCTAAAAGAAATTGCAAACATTCAACAAACATCCCATTATTTTTATTTTCTTCTAATATCTTTTCTTTTTCTTTTCTGCTAGATGTAGTTGCTAAACTATCAAATATTTTTTTTACTTCTAAAAGTTCTTTCATTAAAAACCTCCTTGTATCTACTAGGTAAAATCATATTAAAATATCTGTTTTAATTACTTTTCTATATATTCATGTGCTTTAAACTGACTAGTTTTCAACCATTTATTAAAATGAATCCAAAGTTTATTCGGAATAGATATTTTTTCTCCATAAAAATGAATTTCTTTATTTCTTAATTCTTCCTTATTAATTTTACTCATCTTTACACCTCCTCAACTCTCTATCTATTTAATACTCTATTATTCATATACATTACCATTTCATTTACTTTATTCATATCTGGAGAATTAGGTAGACAAGAATTCTTTTCTGCATACTTAAAGTTTTTATTTAATTCATTTACCATCTCAAATATTTCATTATAGGTATATCTTCCCTTTCTTATATCTAATAAAAGTTCCTTATCATTTTCTCTATATGTATTAATCCCTTTTCCTTCTAAGATTTCTATACCCATTAAAAATAATCTAATTAAATGCATAGCATGTTTATTAAGGTGTAATTCATCTTTTTTATTATTTCTATGATTTAATTTAGAATAATCTTTTAGTATATTATTCATTTCACTCCACATACCTTTTAAATCTCTGAGTGGATACTTTTTCAGATTAACATCTATAAAAATTTCTTCTTCTAAATCTGTTCTTTTAGATTCTTCAATATACAATTTTATTTCTTCCTCAGATACGACTTTATATCTATCCTCAAATGTTTTCATTTGCCTTTTTACGCTGTTCATTATGTGTTCTTCTTTTTCTTTTTGTTCATAATTATCTCTCGCTAAAGCATTTTGCAATCTTCTTAGTTGAGATATTGCATATCCACCAAAACTATTAGCAGCTCTTTTAGTTAAAAATAAATCTACATTATCTTTTAAAAGCTTCCCTTCTTCAGTACAAACAAATAAGTCTTCTTTTCTTGTACCTAATATTTCTATTACATTTGGATTTACATTTAATAATAATGTTATTATTTGTTTTAATGGATATAGAACTGTATCTGTTTCTTTATTTTGATATGGCTTATTTATACAATTCATAGTTAATATTTCTTGTGCTGAATTTAAATATATTCCTCTAATATCTAAATCTGATATATGCTCAGGAGTATCTATATTAGTTCCATATGCAAAACTTCCTCCAGTTGTAAGAAGTATCATTCTATTTTTTAATCTTTCTTCTTCTCTAAGAAAATTATATTCTTTTGATTCTAACCTTGATTTAATGTTCAAACTAATCCCTCCTTTATATACTCATTATTCTTGTCATACTGTTGTCATCTTTAAAAATACTAGTTTTCATTAACAAACATCTTTTAAAACAACTCTATATTTACATCTTTATCTCTAAAAAATAATTCTCTAATTATCTTTTTATTTTTATACTCAACATCCAACATTTCATAGCATTTATTACACAATTCTATGCTCACTTTATCCCATCCCTCTTTTAATTCATCTCCACATCTGACACACACCTTATTTTCTTCACAAAGTATAAGAAACTTTTTTTCCTCTCTATCATTCGCATTTCCAGTTAAAAATACTTCATTTTTATTAAATTCAAATTCTAAATTTTTACCATAAAGATGTCCAATTCCAAAATCACTAAAACCATTCAACATTCTATTTGGTATCTCT
This sequence comes from Clostridioides sp. ZZV14-6150, assembly GCF_020657875.1. Taxonomy (NCBI): domain Bacteria; kingdom Bacillati; phylum Bacillota; class Clostridia; order Peptostreptococcales; family Peptostreptococcaceae; genus Clostridioides; species Clostridioides sp. ZZV14-6150. The sequence goes on from NZ_JAGWDA010000012.1 coordinate 48,528, forward strand.
TCAATACCTAAAATACTGATGCCTTTTACTCTTACATCTCTAAAATCCCTATTTTCTGTTAAATCAACATTACTTTTCATTTTTAAATACTCTATTTTTTATTTTTTTAAATATATTTAATTTAGGTGGTTCTGCACTAGAGTTATTTGTCCTAGGTAATGGTTTTATATTGGTAAGCTGCTTATATGTATCATTATTTTTTTCTAAAGAATCTAATTCTTTTTTTAATTCATCTAATGATTTAGGTGTAATTATATGCTTTGATATGTCTTGTTTTCCTTTTTTCTTATAATCATTTATCATTTTCTCTAATGTTAAATCACAATACTCATCTTCCCAATCTCCAAGATAATAAAATCTATCTACAATAGCTCTGCTTTTCTCATCTGAAAAAACTCCAAATAGTATTGGGTCTTTATCTCTTCTTTCTTTACTTATTTCCTTTGTAATTTTACCTGTATAGTCAGTAAACAAAACATACATTTTATCAAATACATCTTTTATTTTTTCTATAACTCCCACTATCTCATCTGGTATCTCTCTTTCATAATTTTCAAGCTCTATTATTTTTACTGTATTTTTAGAGATATCATCAATATATTTTTCTATGTCCTCTTTATATATAAATGTATCTATTCCCAGCTCTATCACATTTCTTTCTTTTTCAATACATTCAAGTAAAAACATTAATTTCTTAGCACCCTTTTTTTGACCAGTTATAATATATTTATTTAAAAGAATCAAAGAATTTTCATATACTATATCAAGATTTTCATTTGTATTCTTTTGCTTTCTATTTTTTATATCCTCAAAATAATCTCTAGGTGTTAATTCTATATTTTCCATATTTAATATCCTCCTAATTTTACAACCTAACTTGTTCCATAGTATCAAAATTAATGATTTCATATTTTACATATCCATAGTTATTTTCAATATATTCTTCTATAATCTCATCATCAGTAGGATTATTAGGTCTATTAATGTCTTGAACAATGTCAATCTGAATACTGTCATGTTCAGAAAAATATATTATATACCTATTTACTTTTTCATTTGTCCACTTTTCCATTTCAATCCAAAATTCATCTGTAGTCATTGATTTCCACTTCTTATTTTCATAAAGCTCACATTTTCTATTTCCCTTATACACTTCTTTTTCTTTCTTATTACATATACCACTCTCTTCTGTATTGTTTTTTTCAAAGTAAAAACAATCTTTACACCTACTCATTTCATTACACCTTCATTCATTTTTATTTCACTAAATAATTCGATTTAACTATTCAGAAAGCTCTACATATTCAAATGGTATATACTCACATAACCAAATGTTGTTTTCAGATAAGTAAAATTTATAACCATTTTCATACATTTTTCCTGTATTAATTTTTAAAACTACAGGTACACCATGCCTTTTCCCAACCTTAGCAGCCGTATCTATATCATTTGATAAGTGTACATACAATCTACTTTGTCTAACAATACCTTCCTTTTTAATATTCTTTAAAAATCTAGTAGCTGTTCCATGATAAAGACATTTTGGTGGTTCTAATTCTTTCAATTCAACCTCAACATTAATTGAATGTCCTTGATTTGCTCTGATCTTGCTTCTATCTTTATTAAAACTGTATCTTTGCTTGTTATCTTCTTTAACTATTTGCTCAAGGATTTCTATATTAATATTTCTACCAGTATTATTTATTTTTTCAATCAATTCATTAACATCTGCATATCCATAATTATCTAATTTAATTCCAATAGTTTCTGGTTTATGTCTTAATATTAAACTGATAAAAACAGATAGCTTATCTTTTTTACTCATTTACTTCACCCCATCTTCCTTAACTAATGTTTTAGCACTATCTGTACATCTCGCCACAGCTTTTACATTGATACATAGTACCTAATTGTGTATTAAGTTCATATACATCTCCACCACAGTCACATTTTTTAATTCTTATTGGATTTTTCTTCATTTTTAATCACTCCTTTTCTATTAAAATCTTGATTTTAACTTCATTATTCTTATTAATATTTAATATATTTACCTTTACATTCAACAATTAACCCTTCATTATTCCTATCAGTAATCCAACTTAATTTGCATATCTTATTAACCTTAAAACATTTTTCTTCATTAGTTAAACATGTAGTACATTTGATTATTTTTCCTATCATTGGTAATGGTTCTCCCATTTTCAACCTAATTATCATTTCATCCATTTTATTCTCCTATCCAATACTAAGATTATATTTTTCGATTACATCTTTATTTTCATAAAAATTACCTATGATTTCTAATTTCCTATCTTTTGAAAATATTTCACTTAAATTAAAAGTATATTTTCCACCTATACTTTCAAATGCAACTGTTGTTCCTTTTATTAAAGATAAATCCACTAAGCTTATTTTCCAAACACCATCAAATATGAATTTAATAATATCATATTGAAATATCTTTTTTCCAAAACAATCTTTTAGTCCTATGTATTGCATTACTTTTAAATCTTCCATTCTTGGTATGCAAATATGGTTATGGTATTGTTCAGAATATCCACTTTTTATAAACATATCTTCTGTTAGCAATCTTAATTCTTCTCCATGTATCATTCTAAATCCATTCCAAATTCTGAAATCTAACTCCATTTGACCAACTCCTTTGTTTTATTCAACTGCTGTATCTAACAATCTTGTAACTTTCTTTACAGACCAATCACATGGCAGTAAACCCATGTCTATTAATTGATATAGCATACAATTATGTTCATCAAGATTTTTCATATATCCAAGAGGACATTTTTTGCAACATTTAGATTTTATACAAATATATCTAATATCATTTAAAGCAATTAAAGTTTTTTCTATATCTGCCTGTGTTAATTCAATCTCATTTTCCATATATACCTCCCTATAGTTTTTCTAGCATCTTACAATTTTTCTTATTACATTTACCACCACAACCACATTTTTCAATATTCCTAAACCAACCTTTGTGTATTTTCCTTTCAGCACAAAGCTTTTTTATTAAGTTAAACTGATATTCTTCCATCTAATCACTCACTTTGCATTTTATTTATTTATTGAAATTTATAATCAAAATATAAAGTCATTATTCATTATAGTTTCTTCTATATTTTCTTAATTATTTTTAATAGCTATTCTAAGATACAAAATTTAGTCAAAAGAATAATGCCTTAGAATAGCCTATCAAGTAACTTAATCATTGTGTTCTTCTAACTAAATAATCCATTGTTCTTCTAAATCCATTCTCTCCTTTAATTTTGTAAACTGCTTCAAAAACATCATTTATATTATCAAACTTATTTAATTTATTTATATATTTATTTATTATATTTATTGGTACTATTTCAAAGAAGAGTTCATCTTCTATTATATGTTGTAATCCATGTAAATCATTTTCTATTATACAATATGTAAATTTATTAATTTTGGTTAGCAAATTAATATCTTGTTTTATAAGCTTTATCATCTCAATTCGTTGCAAATTTCTTTCTAAAGTATTTCCTTGAAATTTATTTGTCGTTTTTATTATACTCATTTGCCTCTCCCCCTAATTTGATATAATTATATTATAGCATACCGAACTACTGTTCTGTATATTTTTAAGTTTTTTTATTGAAATTTTCATTTTTGATTTTATACACTTGTTAGGAATTTTTATAAATGCACATATTTAGCACATTTATAAAAATCCTATTATTCCCGATTTGTTTTTAAATTATGATATCTTTGATGATATGCTTTGTATATATTATTTGCGTCTCCCTTTAAACATTTTAATTCTAAATATCGTTTTATCTCTGGAATAGACCAAGACACACACTCATATGCCTCTTGCTCATACATGTCGTATATTATTCCAGATTTTTGTAATGTTTTACCTGTCAGATGTATATCTAAGTCTGAAAATGCTACTGATAAAGTTTTTAATCTATTTTGTATTCCATTTTTACTAATAGCCTTCATACCATTATCAGTTAGTTTAGTAGGTCTAGTTTTTATGACATATTCACAAGCCATGTTAAATTTATATTCTGTTTCTTTACTACTTCCTTTAATTTCGCTTTTAGTATAATAATCTTCCACAATAACATCTTCTAATATTTCTTTCATATAATCATCACAAATAAATCTTCTGTCTGGCAGGTCTATATATGAATAATCTTTTGCTATATCTGACACTTTCAAATTCCTTAATTCTGTATAATCTTTTCCCATGATGCCTTTGAAGAGAGCATATACTATAAATTTATCTTGAGCATTTAAAAATGCACTACATATATTTTTTATTTGATTTCTTGTAAAATATTTATTAGCATTAAATTTTATCATATCTGAATATTTATTAGTATCTATATTTATATTACAATTATTTTCTTTTAATATCTCTCTTAAAATTCTTAAGTTAGTATATACAGTTGTAGCAGATTCACCTATCAGCCTTCCTTTTATAAAACTATCTATATTTTGTTCATTTAAATTACTTATTTTATCTATTTTAGCCTTATTTATAAATTCCTCTAAATATCCACTAATTCTATTATATCTAGCTTCTTCTTCTCTTATTGTACTTTCTAATTTATTAATCATTTTTTTAATTCACTCCCTTTTAAGCGTATATAATAAATTATAGTACAACATAATCTATAAGTACATACTATTATGTTTTATTTAGCTTAATTGTACTATAATTTTCTAATGCAAAAAATTTATCTTTCAATATTAATTAACATCTCCTATTTTAAATTTTAAATAATTTATATATTGGATTATCTTCAGTCATTTTTTTTGTATTACTATCTTTATCTTGATGCAGATAATGATAGTACATTGTCTGTAGACTTATGTTGCCTGTAAACTTTCCTATCTCTTCTAGTGTCATACCTTTTTCACACATTATTGAAATAAAATTATGTTTGAAACTATGTGGAGTCACATGAGGTAATTCAGCTAAATCCAATACTTTTTCTACAAGTCTTTCAATCGACCTTGTTGTTAATCTTGTTTTATTTTTAGATAAAAACAAAGCATTTTTACTATCCTTGTTATCTTCCTTACCTTTAATTTGGTTTCTAAAGTATAAAAATTCTCTATATAATTTTAATACTTGTTTATTCAAACTTACATTTCTTTTTAATTTTCTTTTTCCTACCACTTCAAAATCTCCATTAGAAAAATTTATGTCTCTAATATTCATCTTTTCTACTTCATGTACTCTCATGCCGGTTGAAACAAGGATGTTTATAATTAAATTATCTCTACAAGTATTATAATTTTTATTATTAATATATGCTTTATTTATAGTTTCTAATAACTTAATAATTTCATCTTTAGTTAATATCTTCTTTTCAAATTGAACTTTATCTTGTATTGATTTAACATAATTAACCTGATTATCTTTAATTTCTCCTTTAGCTTTAAGAAAATTACAATATGCTTTAAAAGCTACTTTTTTTCTATTTATTGTAGCTGCTTTCATTCCTTTTTCTTTTAATAAGATAAGCCATTTTTCTTGTATATCTGTAAAAAGTATTTTCTGAACCTCCCATGACTAAAGTCACAGGGTTCCTGCTTCACAGAATTTTGCATACTAAAATATGTCTTACTAATTCTCCACAGGCTATCCCCATAGTTCCTACGGTTCTTACATAAGTTATTTATTTTGAATTGTTATTAGTCTTAATCCTTCTTTTAATATATTTATACTTGCATTTATATCTCTATCGTGAGTTTCATTACAACTAGGACAAATCCATTCTCTTATATTTAAGTTCTTAACTTCCTCGTTTTTATACCCACATTTATTACATATTTGTGAACTTGCAAAGAATTTACCTACCTTTACAATTTGTCTACCATGCCAAGTAGCCTTGTATTTTAATTGACGAATAAACTCTGACCATGACACATCAGAAATTAAGCGAGATAGTTTACGATTTCTAATCATATTCTTTACTTGTAAATCTTCTATGCAAATAATATCGTTCTCTTTTATTAATTTAGTAGATAGTTTTTGTAGAAAATCATTTCTTCGATTAGCTATATGTTCTTGAAGTCTTGCAACTTTTAACCTTGCTTTATTTCTATTTAAACTACCGATTGTTTTTCTCGATAATTCTCTTTGTAATTTAGCAAGTTTGTTTAATGACTTCTTAAGATACTTAGGATTTTCTATAAATTCTCCACAACTTGAGATACAAAATTCTTTAATTCCCAAATCTAAACCTATCTGATTATTAGTATTTTCAAATGCTTCAATATCTACATCAGTACAGCATAATGATACATAATATCTACCACTTGGTTCTTTAGATATAGTAGCATTAAGTATTCTACCTTGAGGTACTTGTTTATCCCTTACTTTAACCATACCAAGTTTAGGTAATTTTATATATTGACCACAATACATAATGTTTCCATTTGTAAAGTTAGTTCTATATGAAAATCTATTCGTCTTCTTTGATTTAAATTTAGGAAATCCTACATTTTCTTTAAAGAATTTTTTATATGCGTTTTCTAAATCTTTTAAGGTGTTTTGTAGTGAAAATTTGTCAGGTTCTTTAAGCCACTCTAATTCTTTTTTTAAATCGGTTAAATTAGAACTGCACTGCTTATAAGTAAAAGTTTCTTTATTGTGTTCATAAACTTCTATTTTTTTAGCAAGATATTTATTATATACAAATCTACAACATCCAAAAGTTTTGTTAATTAACTCTTGCTGTTTTTTATTTGGATACATTCTAAACTTATAAGCTTTTTCCACTACTACCACCTCACTTTACTTATTTTTTATGATTATTAATATACATATCCGAGTAACTTCTATCTTTCATCACTCATTATAATATTAACAAACGTAATTATTTAAAACAATTATTTCGAAGGTTTTATATTTATTTCTAAATAACATATTTAAGAATCGTAAGTCCTAACTTTTATCATTTTTGAGGTTGTCGTTCACATAAGTTCGCTACTACCTATGCAGTTCTCTTATGAACTTCTTACACTTTCATGTAAGCACAGACTATATCTTATCCTTCAGCATTATCTGTTAAGGCCTACCCACTTCCACTACCAATAGCTTGTAGTGTACTTCCCTCAAGAGGAATAGTCGTTGAAGTTTCTCCTATTCGGAGCTTACCTGCTGATTGCCCATTTTAAAGTACTTAGGGTTTAACCTTATACCATCTAACCAATTTTTTCTACTTTCGTAACTTTCACACTTAGGTTTATTTCATCCTTATGTTTTAGTTTGGTTAGCTTTAGGGGTTTCCAGCAATTCAAGTAGTATTGGATAGGTTCTATCCTATCTCTACATATAAGTTTCCCTATATGCTGACTATTTTAGCTACTAACTCATGACTAAAGTCACGAGTGTGCGTAGCTATTTTTTATCAAGTTCTTCCATTGTACAATCTTCTTTTTTAAATAAATACTTTATGCCTTCTTTTACATCAGCTCTATATGCTTTTATTGTTTTTTCATCTCTATCATTATACAATTTTAAATTTAATAAAAATTCTTCTAGAGCTTCTATTCCAGTCATATGTATCACACCCTTTTTATATTATATTTATATAGTATACCTATTTTATTCAGTTGTCAATATGCTTTAATTATTTTTATATTTTATTTAGTTTTTATTTTCTTATCAAAAGATGTAAAATCTTTTAATAAGATATTATATTAAAACTACGATTTTATTTTTTATTCCAAGTTTTTAACATATTACTCAAATCGGATTCACTTATTTTATTTAAAGCTATTTCTATAGCTAAACTTTCTTTATCATAATTTATATCTATATTATATTTGTCACAAAGTATTAATAATGTAGCTAATCCAGTTCTTTTATTTGCATCTATAAATATATGTCCTTGTATAATACCTACTACAATATGAGATATTTTTTCTTCAACTGTAGGATACATAACTCTACCAAATACTTCCTGATTTATACCGTCAATTATACTTATAGCAAGATTTTTATTTCTAACACCTATTCCAGCTCCACCATATCTTTCAATCATCTTTTTGTTAATTTTACATATATATTCAAGTGTAATCATTTACTTGCCAACCTTCTAAATACATCATCATTTTCTTCTATACACTTATCTATTTCATTATCAGAAATCGGACAAAGATTATCTAATTCTTTTCTGATTTCTTGACTATATATATAACCTTTTGATTTTATAAATTCAAGTACTTCATCTATTGTTATTTTATCGACCATAATAATACCTCCATTTTATATTATAGTTATACTTATATTACCCTAAAATAATAATGATTACAACAATACAAGATGTTATTTATCATATTTTTTTATGTATTCTAATAAAGCCATACTCATTAAGTCAGATTTGTTAAACTCTCTAAATTTTTCACAAAAATCATCGAATAAATTCCAAGCATCTTTATTTAATCTAACTGTAGTTCTGATAGCATCTTTTGAAGTTAAATCAATCTTAATACCATCTTGTACAACTTCTATAACACTTGTATCTTCTTTATTCTCAAACCAGTTTAATACATCTTGTATTTTATCATAGTCTTTTGCTAAAGAGATTATATTATTTTTAAATTGGTTGTCAATTACTATGTTATGATTGTTGTCATCTTCTATTGTCATATTAAATATATTATCATTATTACTTTGTGATTTATTATTTACTACCTTTGTCATACTATTGTCACCAATAAATATATACTCATCATTTATACGCTTATAACCTCTTTTAGTGAGATATTTTCTTATACTACTTTCAGACACACCAAGCTCTATGGCAACTTTAGTTAAACTCTTACTATCATTTAACTTATTATTAATATATTCAACTATATATGTTATATCATTGTTTTTTAAATCATTCCAAGTCATGTAATCACCTCAACTTAAGTATACTATATGAGATTACGATTGTCATACTATGTTCATCTTTTAATTCTATCTTTTATCTACATATATTTCTAAACTATATCATTTTTTTACAATATTATATCTATTAAACAATAGATAATTAAACTCAATACAACTAAAATAAGCCAACCAACAAAACTTTCTTTTTTACTATCAAACATATTCAAAAATCTTAACGAATCTTTAAATATTGAAATAGATAATCTTATAACTACACAAATTGCTAATACAATAAATAACGTTTTAAACATTTCTTCTCCTTTTAAAATGGTTATTTTAATGTCTTTTATATTAAAAAACTGTATCTTAATAATACAGTTTTTTAGGCTTTATAATTTTTTAAAACAAATTCAATTATATCTAATATTCCATTTCTATTAATTTGTTATTATCTTTTAAATATTGTTCAATACCTTCTTCGATTTCACCTCTAATCTCTGATAACTCGTCGCAAAATTCATCACAATCACAAGGTTGTTCCAAATTTAAAACTTCACTATATTCTTTTGTAAAAATTTCATGGCTGTATGGTATATCAAAAGTATATTCTATGTCCCCTTTATGCTTAAAGTCTTCACTCATTTTAATACTTACTTCAAAATTATTTACCATTATTTTAGTACTTTCTATGTTGTCTATTTCATATCCTGCATCAGCAATATAGTTCCATTCTTCTTTGAAATACTTTTTCATATAAATCACTCCTTTTATAATTTTTCTATGTTTATAATTTTTATTATAGAGTTGCAAATATTTTCCTCATCTCTTTTCATTACTTCAAATTCAACATTTATGTCTATATCGTAATTTTCTCCTAGTCCGCTATACGTATAATTCTTTGCTTTTATATATTCTTCTACGTTTCCAGCCGTAAAGAAGTCCCAACTATTTGTTCTTTCGACTGTTCTTGCATATAATTCTTGTACCTCATTATCAAATTCTGTTATGTTAAATTCCCCCCCCTTAAAACTTTCCATTTCTTCTAAAAATTCTATTATTTCTTTTTGCATTTTAATATCTCCCCTTATCTTTTATATATGTAAATCAATTCTTCTTCCACATTTTTTTCATACTCTTCTATAATTTTAATAAATGCTGAAATAAAATTATCGTCTAAAACTTTTTCAACTGGTAAATGGAACATAGTAGCTATTTGATATTCACATTCATCATCCGCTTCTACTTCTATTCCTAAATTATTTATATCTTTTTTAAAGTCATTTAGTTTATCAATATAAAATTCTTTTTCTTTAAATACTCCACTGTTAGCGTATTTTTCAATGTCCTCTATAAGGCTCTCATAAAAAGGTATATAGTCATATACACCAATGTACTTAATTGTATCATTTTCATTGCAATAAACTGCATATATTTTATCACCTAATTTGACACTTTGAGGTGAACCTGAGTATGAAGGTTCTTTATCTTTATATTTTAATATAAATTTATTAACAATTTCTTCGTTTGCATATGGTTCTTTAAAAATAAGATTTAATTCTTTTAACTCCTCTAAGTTTTTATTATCATCTTTTTCTAATTCAGTTTCTAGTAAATTTAATAGTAATTTAAGCTTAGATTCTTCTAATTCAAAAGTTTTTGTTTTATCTTTTATTGTTAAACTTGACTCTTTTATATCACTTCTCATATTGTATTCCCTCCTTGTTTTTATTAACTTTGTAATATTTTATATAATAACCATTTTTTTTAGTGCTTATAGATATAAACAAGTTCATCATTTATATTCTTATGATAATCATCTAAGATATCAACAAAAGAATTAATAAAATTGTCATCTAACAATTTTTCTACAGGTAAATAGAAAGATGTAAATATCTCATATTCGTATGAACTGCCTTCTTTTATTAATATACCTAGATTTTTAATAGATTCTTTAAAATTATTAAGTTTATTAATGTAAAATTCTTTTTCTTTAAATACATTTGCATCATTATATTTGTCCATATCTGCTATAAAATTTTCATAACTTGGCATAGAATGCTCTATAGATACAAATTTAATCATATCTTCTTTTTTATACTTAACTGAGTATATTCTATTATTTAACATTATACTTGGTGAGTCATATGTATATTTATCATATTTATATTTTAATATAAATTTCTCAATAATATCTTCATTTGTAACTGGTTCTTTAAAAATAAGCTCTAGTTCTTTTAATTCTTCATTTCCTTCTTTTTCAATAGATTCTAGCACTGACAAAAGTAAGTTAATCTCAGATTCTTCTAGTTTGAATGTAAACATTTTTTCTTTTCTTCTTAATGTAGATTCTTTTATTTCATTTCTCATATAATGCTCCTCCATTTTTAATATTTATAATTTAATTATATCAGTCATCGGTGAACTATTTTTGTATCAAATAAATATTTTTATAAAATTTTATTCTATTGTAAAACCTTTTAATTTACCATCTCTAATAATAAAAGTTAATCCTATTGTATGCCATCTAAAAGCATCATACAGACTTATGTTGTGTATATCTTTCATATAACATATCATATAGTTACCTCATTATCAAAATAAGTATTAATACAATTAGTTAAATCAATTTTACTATCTAATGTTAAATACCAGTCACCCATACAAGAAGGATAGAAGCAATATTTATTATCCTGTTTCATATAAACAATTGAACTTCCATCACTTAAAAATATTTTAATGTTTCCATTGTTATTCAACTTATTAACCACATATATATTATTTGAGTGACTTACATTGCTTGATAACTCCTTATAAGTTGCAACTGCGTTATCTAAATCTTTTTTGTTGTCAAAGCTATAGTTCCAGTCACCTAAACATTTAGGATAGAAATTATAAACTTGCTCTTTAGTATCATATAAAACTATACTTTCATCTTCTAAAACTTCTACAATTCTATCTGTAGAGTCTACATAAAAATTATCTAATTCGGCAGCCTTAACTTCTGTTACTCCTACAACTCCCACAATAATTAAACCTATTAACATTCCTATAATCATACTTTTTAAATTTTTCATCTTTACCCCATCCTAGTTTATAATTATGACCTCGTACAAGCCTCTGTGGACTGTTTGAAAATCATCTTAAAGTGTTTATACCTTTGAATTTTTATATTCTTCAAAATCTCTTTATCAAATTACTATCATTATCAATTAATATATAGTGATATGCCTATAACAATAGTAATTTGATAATTTAAATATCATATTAAAATTAATATTTTATTCCCTTTTTGAATTTGCAGACTATTGTATATTTTCAACAACTTGTTTAACTTCAATGTCATTTATATTACAATTATTTTCATATGCTAAAAGTTCTAATGTAGATTGTTTCTCCCCTTGAAATGTACCATATAGACTATATGAAAGTAGTAACTTACCATGCAATCTAAATTCTAACTTTGCAGTTAAAGCTATATATATATCTTCATATGATAGTTTTTCATTTACAGAACCTGCAAAGATAAATTTTCCTTCTTTTATTACTTCGCACCATGTTCCATCTTTATATATTGAATATCCATTTATTATTTTTTTCATTTTATTACCTCCAATTATATTAAAAGTTGAATTTTATTTATTTATACTTTTTTTTAATTTTAGTAATATAGTTTAAATACTTTTTACTATATTCTTGTATTTTTCTACTTTCTTTAGCTCTCTTATAAATTATCTCTTTATCAATATTTGTTTGATACTTTCCCTTGCCTCTTCCAAAGTCAAAAGGACAAACAAGTCCCATATTGCATAATTCTTGCATTACTAAATTAGCGTACTTCCATACAGTAGCTTTATAATATTTTGGTTCACAAAAACCTATTCCTATTAAATGTTCTATAGTATTGTTAATCTCTATATTTAAATTGTTTTTAATTGTTTTATTCATATTTTCCCCCTAAATTTATTCATCTTATATTATCAATAATTTTGATTAATTAAATAGTCTATAGTTCTTCTAAAACCATTTTGTGCTTTTAATCTATAAATTTTTTCAAAATCATTTTGTATAACTTCAAATATATTAATATATTTTATATACTTATAAATTATGTCAATAGAAACAATTTCATAAAATAATTCGTTTTCTATTATGTATTTTACACTATACAGATTATACTCTTTTACATTTTCAAAGAACATTTTAATTACATCTGACAAGTTATTGTTCTCTTTTATATGTTTTATCATTTCAATTCTTTGAGCATTTCTTTGCAATGTATTTCCATAAAATTTATTTGAAGACTTTATTATACTCATACTTAACACCCCCTAATTATTCCAAGCATATATATCTTCCATACTTTTTACTTTATCTATCATAGTATGTATTTCATTAAACTTATTTATTGGTATATCTTCCCACTTAGTTACATCATATATTGAAAATAATCTTGCCACTACAGTTCTGTAAATATAATTATATGCATTGATATTATGCCCTTCTATTTCTGATAATTTCAACTTCAACAACCTTGATAGTATCATAGTATTTTTAGTTTTAAATCCTACCATATTTTTTATTTCTTCATATTGCTTATTTTGTTTCTCATACTTTTTATCTAGTTTATCCTCTATTTGATTGAACTTGTCTTCTATTTTCTTATCATTTTCGATTGATAATTGTTCAAATCCTGCCAACATACCATTCAACATCACTGGCATTAATACGTCTTTTATGTTGTCACTATTAATACTGAATTCACCATGTTTTCTTATATTCGGTAACACTTCATCAGTAACCCAATCTTGAAATTTTTCGGCCTTTTTCTTTTTAGATGCAAATATTAATTTATACACTCCATTTTCTGTTAGAAAATTTTCTCCTCTATTATTTAGTTTTCGGAAATCGTGGTCTCCGATTTCTGAATTAGTCAGCTTAATCACTTGCTTTTTGTTCATTCTGCTTATATTATCATTTACATTTTTTATGTCCAAACACTCTGCAACATGTCTTGGATTAAATAAAACCTTTCCATTAAGTTCAAATATTTCTACCTCTTTACCTTCAAATACCATTAAATTATTCATATTCTTCCCTCCTGTATATTATTAGATTTTTTTAATAATTCTAATTGATTGCTGTTTCCACATTTCAATATAATACTTTCTGTAGTACTCCAATAGCTACTATCTAAATCCTTATTAAACAATGACTTTATCTTGATTATTAGTTTTCTCATAATTTACTCCCCTTTCAATTTTTTATTGGAAGTGGCGTTTTTAAAGAACGCCCTAAAACTTTTAATCTTCAAAATATATTTTATATGGAATAAACCAATCATCATTTATTGTATATTTTATCCATTCTGTAATAATTTCAAGTACTTTGTTTCTATCTTCTAAAAATGAAAAATTTAACTCTAAACAATCAAAATCAATTATAGTTTTTGTGTTGCCTAAATCTATCATTATTAATTTTTTATTATTTGTTTTCAATAAATATCTCTTAAATTTACATCTTACATAAGCTTTGTCACAATTTAGATTTAAATTGATTTTTCTATTTATTCCCTTATTAACTCCTATGAACTCCTCTCTCTCTTCTATCCCTAAACAATCCATTAATAGATTTTCTAACATTTTATATCCCCCTTTTTTTATCTAATTAATTACGGCTATGTTATTTGATGCTATATAAGTACCATTTGCAATTAAACACTCGCCATATTCTTTATAGTTAAAATACTTTTTAAGTGTTTCTATATCTAAATTATCAATTCCACCTAGATTTTCAATAAGATTATATGCTAATTCAATTTCTTTACTAGGATTTTCACCATCAAGTAATGTAAAATCGTGGTTTTCTAATAAATCAGAAATGTCGTTTTCAAGTATTGTGTCAAGCTCTATGTAATCACCTTCAAGTAAAGCCTCTAATTGGCTAAATTCGACTATATCTAGTTTTTCAATTTTCTTTGCTAATTCGTTTAGTTTCTTTATGTTGCTATATTCTTCTATTTCCAATCCTTTCATATGTGTTTCTGAATCTGTTATGAAATACTCCTCATATTCTTCATTGATGTCTATATCATTTAATACTTTTTTGAAATATTCTTCACTTATTGGTAAACTAATCCATTCACCTATTAAGTCGCCTTCGTTATATTTCCCCAAGTTAGCTATGTGTATTTTTATTACTTCATTCATTTTTATATCCTCCCTTTTAATTACTCGCTTATTTAATATGGTAAAAATGACGAGTTGCGTTTTATTATTATTCCCTTTTGTATGTTTCTTAATTTTATTATATTATATACTCGCCAAAAATACAATATGTTTTTGAAGATTTATTTTTAAAAAATTTTTATAGTTTTATTTCTAATAACTCCGATGGCTCTATATCTAACACAAAACAAATCTTTTCAAATTCGCTAATTGTAAAATCTCTATGTCCATTTTCTTTTTTAGAATAGGTTTTAAAAGTTATCCCTATCGCTGTACTTAATTGCTGTTGTGTAAATTTCTTTTCTACTCTTAACTCTTTAAGTCTAGCTAAATTCATGCCACACCTCCTAATAATACTATTATAGAATAATAATATCATATTAAAGAGTTATATAAAAGACATCTCAATTATATTTCCCTAAGTTAGTTATGTGTATTCTTATTGTTTCATTCATTTTTTTATATCCTCCCTTTTATTTATTAAAAATTTTATTAACAGTCATAATAATCTGTAACATAAACATGATTTTTCCTAAATTCTATAGTCGTCTTGTAATGTAGATTCATAGAATATCCATAATATTCTCTTTCGTATTCTGGCATTATTTTTATATTTTCTATTCCCTTCATATATAACCATTGAGATATCATTTTTCTACTCCATTTTCTAGGAAAAGCGTAAACGGTTGTTATCTTTTCCAATTCATCTGAATATGTTTTTATCTTATGTACTTGCATTTTGTATAATTTGTTGATTTTAGAATTTTTCATTTTTATATCTCCTTTTTATTTTATTTATTTCCATTCATTCTTTTGACCTTCTAATATTTCCATCTCTTCACATATCTGCCATATTACATAATCCAAAGATATTGATTGACCTGGAAAACCTCTACCCCAAATATTTTCAGATGATATTACAACTTCCCCTAATTCTCTTAATTTATTACATAACCATTCACTAACTATCCAAAATTCATGTGCTTTATTTGGTTCATCTTGTTCATTTTCTAACTCTATTACTTTGTTTCTTAAATCATCAATTTTATTTTCTATTTCTTCTATTTCTTTTTCGTTTTCTAAAGTATTTAATTCACTTTCTATTTCTTCTATTTCTTCCTCAATTTTTTCTATTTTATCACTATTATCTATATATACATTTTCTAAATCATCATAGTCGAATGGTTTGTCATCTCCCTCTTGTTTTAATATATACTCAACCATTGATGTAACACATGCGTATACTTCTTTATTTACAAAATCACTTATTATGTCTTGATTTTTTAAACTATTGTAATTCATTTTATATCCCCCTTTTATTTATTATAAAACGAATTTCCAAAACGACTTTTCGTTTTTACTATTTAAATTTTTTATTTGATATTTTAATTATAAGTCTTAAAACGGATATTGTCAACGATTTTTCGGTTTTATTTTTTAGGAAAGTTGACTTTTTAATCTAAGTCAAGCAATTCCAAAGGGTCAAGATTTAGAAATTTTAATATTTTCTCTAATTCTTCAACCTTAAATTTTGTTTTCCCTGCTTCTTTATCCGTATATGTAGAAGTAGACAATCCAATATAAGTTGCAAATTGTTGTTGTGTATAGCCATGTTCTAGTCTTAACTCTTTTAACCTTTGTAGATTCATTTTATTCCCTCCAACAATATTATTATAGAATAATAATATCACATTAAAGAGTTATATAAAAGACACCTTAAATTAAAGATGTCTTTTTATGTACTGCTATTTAATTGATTTTAACTTTGCTATTTCATTCCAATTTTTAGATGTAGCCATTTCTACAAAGTTCATGTCATTTTTTAAAGTGTCTATTTTTTCTCCAACTTCTGTTATGCCTTCCATATTTCTAGCAACTTGATTATAAGTTAAGTCTAGTTTCTTTTTAATTTCTTCTTGACCTTCTTTTAAATCACTAAGTTGGTTTTCAATCCCATCAAAACGACCATCCATACTATCTAGTCTATTTTCGATTCTGTCAAATCTAGTATCCATTTTTTGTAATAACTCTAATATTTTTTCATCCATACTGTTCACACTCCTATTTAATTGCTTTAAGTGTTGCAATGTCATTCAGATTATAGTTAGTAATAGTTTCTATTTTATTAATGTCTAATTGCATAAGTTTTATACTTCTTTTTGTATCTTCTGCCTTTATGTCTAATTTTAATATATCGCCTTTTATTTCTTTTAAGTCGTCTTTAATTTCAACTTGTCCAGTTTTTAAATCCTTAATGTCGCTCTCCATGCCATCTAATCTAGTATTAATTCCTTTTATTTCTCCTCTCATTTCTTGTAATAGTTCTAATATTTTTTCATCCATACCGTTCACACTCCTATTATATTATTATATCATAATTTAAGTGTTGTATTCTAACACTTACTAAAATTATTTAAGACAAATAATATATAATAAATAATTTTAGTAAATGTTAGATAGTTTATAACCATGTAGGTGTCAAGCAGTACAAACTATAATTTTAATGCTCAATCTTTAGTACTTTTGATAACGCAGTACCTCACAACTGCTATGTCATATTAAGTTGTATTGAGTGCCATTATAGGAGCAATTCGCATTGATACCTCAATTTTTTGTAGGCTTTAATTGGAAACCTTTATTAATTTTATTTACCTATTTAATATCTAGTGTTGGGAACACCTCACCAACTAGTATGACTAATTCATTTTTGTAGTTAAAAAATGAAGAAAAAACTATGTGTAATATTTGTGTTGTGTGCCTTTCACCATTCATACCATTTAAAAGGTCAACTTAAAGGTAGTAATTTTTTAATAGTAGTTTAATATTTTTTAATAGAACCCTTTAAGATATTAGCTAGAGTTTTAAGAAGGTTCTTCGCCTGTTACTTCTGTGAGAGGTGGTTCAGTGTTTTCTTGTTCTCTCTTGCTATGATTTAATTATACGACGTTAAGAACAAAAAATCAAGTAAAAATGTTCTAAAAAATGCAAAAAATATTGGAATTTACTCTAAATCAAGTAATTCCAATGGCTCTACATTTAAAAATTTTAAAATATTTTCAACTTCTGAAATAGAAAACTCTCTTTTACCTGCTTCTTTGTAACTATATGCTCTTTGAGAAATGTTTATATAAGTAGCAAACTGTTGTTGACTGTATCCTCTTTCTATTCTTAATTCTTTTAGTTTATCAAGTTTCATCTTATCACGCCCTTTTTATTCTATATGTTATATAATATTTTAAGAATAGAGTTTTGTCAAATATGAGATTTATAAAAGAAAGAGGTGAAAGAACAATAAAGCGAGTGTATTGAAACATACTTAGAATGGATTTGAATGGTTTGTACAATATGTTGTTGTAATAAAATAGACTAGCTATAAACTAGTCTATTTTTCTATGTGGTTCTAATAATTCATTTGCATTTATATCTAAGTAATATAATATTTGTTCTAATTCTTCAACTGAAAAATCTCTTTGCCCATTTTCCTTATAAGCATATGCCCTTATGCTCATACCCATCTTAGTACTTAATGTTTGTTGAGTATAACCCTTTTGCTCTCTTAACTCTTTTAACTTATTAAGCTTCATTATATCACCTCTTGTAATTTTAATATTGAGTGTGTTACAATATACCTATAATATACTACTTACAGGTATATTGTAGCTTGTTATTAGTTATTAATCATATCTATTAATATGTATAACAAGCCTATAAATGAGATTAAAGCAAAAAGTATTTGTTCGGCTGATTTAATCATCTGAACTATGAGCTTTTCAAGTTGGTGGCACAACTCGATTAGCTCTTTTATTTTGTCTTTGGTTATCATTTAAGACACCCCCAATATTAAATTATATAAGGTAGTACTTAACACTACCTTAATTATATTATACTAATATAAGTAATAATATGCAAGTAAAATTTTACTTATAGTTCAAAGATTTTAAGTTCAAGAAGTTCCTTCCAGTTATTTATATTCGATTCTAAAATATAAAGGTACAAATATAAGGCAACCGTATTGCAACATGTTTAAAATGGCTTTAAATAGCTTGTATAATATATTATATCGTGTAGAATGTACTATAATATAACCATATCAAAAAATCCGATGACTCGCATACTTATATAAATATATATATCAATATGCAGGTCATCGGAAAAAATATAAAAATATTAAAGTACTTAACAAAATGTCAAGTACTTTTTATGTATTATTTTACTTTTTTTAATTTAGTTATATCTTTCCAATTATCTATTGTAACAGTTTCTAAAGTGTTTAACTTATTAGCAACTTCTTGTATATTTTCTTTTGTTTCGGTCATATCCCCTTGAATATGAATAATATCAAAGGACATTTTGTCATGTTCTGCTTTGCTTACATTTGCTTTATGCTCTAAAGCTTTAAGTATTTGAGTATTCTCATTCAACTGAGATTCCACTATATTAAGTCTGTTTTCAATACTGTTAAATCTAGTATTCATATCTGTTTTTACTTCTTTTAGTTCGTTTTCAATTCCATTAAGCTTACTATCCATTTTTTGTAATAATTCTAATATTTTCTCATCCATCATGTTCACGCCCCTACTTAATTGATTTAAGCTTTGCTATGTCTGTCCAATTACTAGATGTAACTATCTCAACTTTGTTTAAATCCTTTTTAATATCTGTTGTATCCTCTACCAATTTAGAAGTATGTTTAATTACTGCGTCTAATGTATTTCTGTTAATCTTAACATCTGATTTAATTTCTGTAATATCATTTTGCATATCTGTAATATTACCTTGCATATCTGTAATATCGTTTTGCATTGTGTTAAGTCTATTATTAGTTTCAACTTGTCCAACTTTTAAATCTTTAATGTCTCTTTGCATTTCTTGTAACAATTCTAATATCTTTTCATCCATCACGACCACGCTCCTTTTATTATTATAACATAATAGTTAATGTTATATACAGCCAATTGTCGTATTCTAATCAACTTGTGTCATTATAAGTATACATATGTCATATCTCCTTTTGATTTTATTTATTTGATGATTTAATAATACATTACTTTCCAATTTTTGTCAATGCATTCTATAATATTTATATATTTTATTTAGTTGTTGTTCATGTAAAAATATTGCTTAACATGTTGATATTACTGACATATGAGTACATAATTGTGTGAATTATTTTTTATTTCTACTATAATATGTAAATTTGACTGATGGTTAATAAAGTAAGTGTGATAATGTGATGTTATAATTGTGTGATAATGCTTATAATAGTTAAAGTAATGTTAATAATAGTAATAATGTAAGAGTTCTATTTCTATAAGCTTTTTTTATTTAATAATGAACACAAAAAAATAATAACTCATGCCATAATTTTTAAAATAACATGAATTATCGAGTCTAATAAAAAGTACGATTTAGTACCTTTTATCCGTTTTCAGAAAAGTAATTTCTTTTCTTAACATACATTACTAACGTCGTATAATAAGAACATTATGCGACGTTAACGTTGAAAAGCAGTAAAAAGGGGGCTATTTTCATACTTTAGTACCAATTGATATTCATTATCGTTGTATAGTCCTTTCTCTTCTACATCCCAAATTTCATTCAGCCCTTAAAATAAACATTTACACAAAATTACACCACTAATTCAAATTTTCAAACATACACTCATGAACAATTTCAAACCGTCTCCGAGTATTATAAAACAGTGTTAATTCAATACTGATTTTTCATCACTCATAATAAAAAAATAGCTCTATCTTTACTTTGAACCTATATTATAAGGTTAAGGCATCAACAGGGGGTGTATGTTTTATTTTAATTTATATAAACTATATAAAATATATATTATTACCTATAATTCAGTTGTAATTGTTATAAAATAATTTTAAATAGTGTATGTTTTAAATTTGCACATCTCAAAATTATACAAACAGAATTTCAATTTTATCAAATTAGTATTTTTGCTTAAAATTCAAGACAATTCAAATAAAATATACTTCATGTAATTTATTTAAGATTAAAATACATAATTCTGCCTATTTTATAGAAAAATATACAGTAATTTATATATCTTTTTCATATCAATGTTGTAGACACTATACCCTAGAAAATCAGCTTAAAATGATAAAATTCATAAAGTAATTTTTAAATTAATGTAGTGTATGTAAGAAAATAGTTTTCAATATTTTTCATAAACTAAAATTTATATATAGAAAATCATGTAAAACATATTTAAATTTCTTACTTTTATTGGTTTAAATTTAAACTTAATACAAACTAAATATAAACTATCAGAAATTATAAATAGTATTCTAATTTAAATTCACACCTAAAATAGTTCTAAAATAATTTATATTTAAACCAATAAATAGAAATTGTCATTTTATAGTTGAATTTTTGTTTAAATTCAATGCAAATATTAATTATTTGTATGGTATAATATATTTAGCAAATATTTACTTAGGAGGAATGAAAATGGAAGAAAATTACCAAGTTATAGGCTTAGATATAGGAAGAGGATACGTAAAAGGATATAGTAAGTATAATGGAATGGTTAAAGAGTGTTTATTCAAATCAGTCTTTGGGGATGGAAGAAATATTGATTTTGAGAAATATGAGAACCCAATATACATAGATTTTGAAAGTGTAAGTTACTTTATTGGTTTATTAGCAGAAAAAGAAAGTATAACACCTATTAGAAATTCTGATGACTCTAAAATATCTTTTACAATGAGAATATTAGTTGCTGCTGCTCTTAATGAAATAGCTGTAGCTGATGAAGTAAAATTAATGATGGGCGTTCCATATAAATCATTTAGGAAAACAACATTAAAAGAAGTTGTAGACACATATAAAGGTAAAACATTTAAAGTAAAAGATAAAATAAAGGGTGGACATAAAGAGATAAAAATATCCGATATATCAATTTTTAGAGAAGGAGACGCTGCTTTATTTCACACATTAGAAGGTAAAGTAAATGAAGATAAAGCTGTTGGCATGGTTTCAATAGGTTTTAGAAGTACTGAGATGTCTTACTTTGATAAGGGTTTTGTATTCAATGATAAACTATCAGACACATTAGAAGCTGGAAATCAAGATGCTTTAACAATGGTTCAAAAGCAACTAAAAGATAGAGGAATAATAAGAGAGCTTAATGAGATAGATAGTTCTAATGATTATGATGAACTTAAAAAAGTTGCTTACATCATGGCTTCTGAAAGTACAGCTCAAAGAATATCTTCTAAATGGAAGAACATAGATGAAATGGATGTATATGTAAGTGGAGGTACAGCATTACATATGACATTTGATAATAGATTTAAAGTTTCTAAAGATGCTCAGATGGCTACAGCTAAAGGGTTATTTGAAGTAGGCATAGAACAATTCTAGGAGTGATATTATATGAAAAAATCATCTAGTTTTTATTTGGAAGAAGATATATTTGATGAAATAGAAAAATATCAGAATGATAAGAAAATAAGTAGTAGAAATACAGCTTTAGAAAGAATAATATTAGAATGGAAGAATCTCCAAGAAGAAAATAAATTATTAAAACAATGTTTAGGTAATGGTGTATATCCAGTAAATAAAGAAACAACTGTTACTGAAGAGAAGAAAGAGATAAAAAAAGAAAACCCTATTATTAAGAATATATTCAACAACATGCCTGACTAAATATAATTATCAATTTATAATTGGACACCTTGAACAATAATATGTAAAATATCCAACAGAATCCATTTTAATATATTTATATGCATGTCCATGATATTTTATTCATATCTAGAAATAAAAACGCTTAAAATAGATTTAAAAAGGTCACTGAAGTAGTGACCTTTTTTATTATCTCTTTTGTTGTTTTTTTCTTATCTCTCTTATATTATTTGCACCGGATGCAATTTCTTTTTCTGACATAGAATATATTTCCAACTCAGTAAATCCATTTTCTTTTAGCACTTGAATATCTTTTTCTTTTTGTGTTATAATATTATTATCATTAATTGAATTTAAAGTTTTTCGTTTCGAGTCATCTTTTGAAGTAGCAGCTTCAATGGGTGACTTTTTACTTTTCTTCTTACTATTTTTAGTTTGCATATAATTCTCTGCATTTTCTCGAATCTTTGATTTAGACATTGCTATTTCATATACATTGTTTCCATATAAATTATTTTCATTTTGAATTCTGTAAACTTTTATAAACCCATGCTCCTTTAGAACTTCAACATATTTTATAAAAGCATTTTTACTTATGTTTAGTTCTCCATAAATTGTTTCCATTCGAGGATGACAGTATTTTTTATTACCTGCAAAACTGGACAAGTAAGCATAAATGGCTTTTGAGTAGATAGGTATGTCCTTATTTCGCATAAGATATTTTGGAGATATACCATAGCCATCTGAAAGAATACTATCTTCCTCTAACCTAACATCTAAAACCTCACCATCTTTAATTTTTATTATATTATCCATACTTTACTCCTACTTAGTGTAATTTGTACTCATAGACAAATGCTCCATTCTCTTTTTTCTTATTAACTTCAAGATAGCCTTGCTCTTTCAATTCGTTCCATGCCATTCTAAACGAGTAAGCTCCCATGTCTAGATAATCCATTAGAAACTGTTTAGAAAAATAAGGTTCGTTTTTAAAAGCTAGAATAGTTCCATACATTCCTTTTGCTTTTAAACTAATGCTTTTACTTTTAAATATATTTTCTTTTACCATAGTTTAATTTTCATACCCTCCTGTAATCTAATAATCTTATTTTAAGCTTATTATAATTTATAATTCTTTTTTTTACAAGGAAATTTTTCCCTTCACATAAACAAATAAATACAAAAACAAATATATTAAAGACTGTTTATATTAATATACCATCTCATGGTACGCCCATAGCGTGGAATATCGAAAAATTCGATGTACCACGAGATGGTATATCGAAAGAATATTTAAATTTCAACGTTTTCTTGATTTTGGCCTCGATGTACCATGAGATGGTATATCGAAAAATTAAAACATCTGAAATAATGAAAAAATCATTAAAAATCATATAGTTATACACAGAAAAATATGCTAAATGTTGATAAAATAATGACTTATCAACAGGTTATTAACATATTGTTAACAGCTTATCAACAGAGGAATAAACTGAATAAAATACTAAATTGACAAAAACATTATAAGATGTTATTATATAACTATAGATAAAATCGAGATAAAGTATTAAATTATGAGGAGGAAATTTATATATGAAAAAGCGTTAACAACTAAATAAAATTAAAAATAAAATAAAAATGGAGGTTTGAATATGGAGAGAATGAAAGAATACAAAGGGATGAAAGGACTAGAAAATGGTAAACAAAAATATAAAAATGTTAAGAGAGGATTATAGTGAATTCTTGGATGAATGGAATATAATTGGGAAAAGAAATATATATAAATGTCCAGAATGTCAATATCATGGTAATAAATGTGATAGACATAATAATGATGAGGGGGTGGCCTATGGCTTTAGTAAATGGCAATTTCAAAGGGAAAATAGATAATAAAAATATTTTAGACTATATGTATAAATTAGATGATAAATTAGAAACATTAGAAGAAAGAAAAAAGTTTATTGATGAATTATTAAATTTAAAATATATGGAAAGACTTAAATTCAGTGGTGATAAATTCTGGCAAGAGATATTTGATAGAGGAATATGTAAAGCTAATTTAAACACAACAGATGTATTATGGTCAAATACTAATATAAGTCATTTTTTAGAAAAACTAGGGACATATTTATTAGCAAAAGATAACAAAAATAAAGAAGAGGAAAATATAAAAATATATACATCTTTAACAGAATTCAAAAGAATGACGCAGCAAGAAAAAAAGATACGAAAACATGGAGAAGTAGTAGAATACGAAAGTGGAAACAGTGAATATTCAAAAGGGAAACCAATAAGAATATTAAAAAATCAGAAAAATTTCAAACTAGCTCCAGACATAAAAATAACTAAAAAAGATAGAATAAAGTATCTGGAAATAGAAGATTATTATAAGTATAAGCAGTATTTATTAAGTTTAAAAAACAATAAAGAACTTAGAGAAAAGTTAGCAAAAGATAAAAATATAAATAATAAAAAACTCAAAATTACAAAAGGTGGTGATGTTTATAAATTTGCATTGAAACAAATGTCTATGGTTACAGATGATATGTTACAGGTAAAATTACAAAAAGATAAAAATATAGTATGGAAAGCTCCATTAAAAGATAGTAGTAATAATATTATTATGGATTGTGATTTAATAGATTTGTTTGACCCAGTACATGTAAAAGCATTATTACAAATTCCCTACAATGAAAACTTAATAGATGAGATAGCATTGAGTAAGCAAGATATATTAAATAGAATAGAATTAACTAATACACAAAAAATTGTATTATCATTATGGGAAAAGGGTGTTACTCAAAATGAAATAGCTAAACAATTAGGCATAGCTCAAAAAAATGTAAATTTACATATTGATAGAATAGTAAATAAATTCATAGATAAATATATTGAGATATATGAAGATGAATATTATTATGTATATTTATCTAAAGGAAAATATAAAAAATGTAGTAAATGTGGAGAGGTCAAACTAATACAAAGATTCGATAAGAATGGGAAAAAGGGATATAAATCAATGTGCAAAACCTGTAGGCAAGATGGTGTCCAAAACAGGGTATAAAATCGGCTCGAAAGTATATTAATATATGTAGGGGTAATTAATACTACTACGAATAAATAAAATGTATAATAAAAGTCGAGGAGAGATTGAAAATGAGAAAAAATGAATATGTAAAATTATTTCAAGAGAAACTAAAAAGAGAAGGATTAGAATTAAAACAAAAAGAAGTAGATGTAGTATTAGAATTATTTAAAGAGCTAGTTGTAGATATATTTGAATCAGGCGAAGATACTATTATAAGTGGATTTCTAAAAATAGGAAAAAAAGAAATAGAAGAATGTGAAAGAGAGCATACATTACCAGAAAAAAAAGGAGAAACATATTATGTTCCAGCTAGTACTAGACCAACAGCTAAATTAACATCTTCTTTTGTAAAAGAACATATGATATTAAAATAGTTATAAACTAAATAAAATTCAAAATATAAAAAGATAAGTCTTAGTCGGGCTTATCATTGTGGAGATACAGGAGATTATTAATGGTTCGATTCCATTAATCTCCATCTTTTAAGCAAAAAGAAAGCACATGTCGTGAGATAGCAGTAAGTCTTTCTTTTTCTTTTTATTAAGAAAGAGAGGATGATACTATAGAAGAAATAAGTATAAAAGAAGTAAGTAAAATAATAGGTATGAGTGAAAATACAATATATAATAATTTTAAAAAATGTATTCCTAAATTAGAAAGAAATAATATTGCTTATAATGGAAAAGGTAAAAAAAGAAAATTTTATACAAAAGAAATAAAAGATAATGAATATATAGCATATGATATTTTTAAACAAATTGCTCATAATGTATGGAAATTTGATAGGCAAATAGATATAGATAAATTATTATATTATATGGCTATAATTTTAAGTATGCAGGATGTAAAAGGTAATATTAGTGTATTATCATCAAATAAGATTTCAAATATAGTAGGAATAGACAAAAGTACCATATCAAGATATAAAAATAAATTAATTAAAAATAATATCTTTATGCCTTCTAATCTATCTAAAACAGTTACATATGCTACATTTAAAGACGTAGATGTCTTAAGTATTAAAAGTGAATTAATACCACATAAAGAAAATTGTAAAAATAGAGTAAATCAAGATAAAGAATTAGATAATTTTAGATATCAGGTGAGACTGGTAGCAGATAAAAATATAAACTTTAAAAGAAAAGACAATATCATAGTTGATAATAGTTTGTATGAAGATTATCTAAATGCATGTAGAATTATAGCAAATACACCATTTTTAAAAGATAGAGAAAATTATAATAGAGTAGTAAATATGGTGAAACATAATAAACATGAATTAAATGTTACTCAAAAAGATAAATACATAGCATTTAATGAATTTACAAGAGAAATAGGATTGGTTAAATTATATCAAGTACATAAGACAGAATATAGAACCAATGTTATGAAAAATAAAGAGCTGTTAGATATAATCGTCAAAGCTTTTAGGTATAGAAATAGTGATAGCAATATCAATAATGAGCTAGTAAAATACGATTCATATTAAAAAATCCCACAGGTTACATACTTATATAAATATATATATCATTATGCAACCTGTGGGAAAAATTAAAGTAGCTTAATTTTATAAATACAATATTTAAATCACAAGGCTTTAGCCGTAGTGATAGCAAGGAACGTAAGTGACGCGGTAGCTATTACTAACGCCTTCACTTCGTTCAGTTGTTATCCTCAGCTAAAGCTTCGGATTTACTATTTGAATTTAATAATACATATGGGTTAAAAAGCCCCTTCATATGGTGACATATGATAGCAAACCTAGAATATGCTAAAAGTTAATACAATTAGCAGAGATAGCTCATTTTGAGAAGCTCTGGTGACTAATAATAGGCATCTTATAATATGAGATGATGATGTCACTAAAATATTAAACTACAACATGAAATTTGTGGGATAATTACTCACCATTTCAGAGCTGGAAGAAAGCACATGTCGTGAGATAGCAGTAAGTCTTTCTTTTTCTTTTAAATAAATACTAAAAGGGAGATTTGATAAAATGAATGGTGAAAAACTTATAGAAAATAAAGAATTAAGAGATAGAAATATAGATAGAGTAGATGTATTGGAACATGTTAAAGAGATATTAACTTTAGCGAATACAGATTTTAGTACAGTAGAACTTGTTTCTGATTATTATGAAGTAGATAGAGATACAATAAAAAAACTTATACAGAGAAATAGAATTGAATTAGAATTAGATGGTCTTAAGTTATATAAATATAATGATATAGCTGAAGTACTTGCAAATTCAGAAAAGGGACTGGATATCAAATTTAAAATTCCATCAAGAGGATTAATATTAATACCAAAAAGAGCCATACTTAAAATAGGTATGTTACTTAGAGACTCAGAGATAGCAAAAAAGGTAAGATATTTACTATCTCAAGAATTACCAGAATTATATTGTGAACTAATAAAAGAAAATCAGTTAAATTTTAAAAAGTATGAAGAGGAAATAGGCAATTATTTAGATTTTACATTTAAAAAAGAAAATGTGAAAAGACAAGTTAAATGTGGGAAGTATTATTTGGATTTCATTATATTTGACAGTATACATATAGAAGTTGATGAAAATAATCACAGTGGGTATGATAAAGCTAAAGAGCAAGAGAGAATGTATTATATACTAAATAATACTAAATATTGGACAATAAGATATAATCCACAAAAAGAAAAGCCATACGAATTAATGGCTAAAATATTTGAACTCTCAGAATGTACAGAAGTGGGTTTTAACTTAGATTGGGGATTAACATTAAATATTATGGACATAGTATAAAATTAAATGCATTTCTTGTAGAGTTATAGTCTTTTAATTTTTTTAACTATAACTCTACAAATACTAAAATTAGATGAAGAAATTTTAAATATGGAGAAGATAGCTAAAAGTTGGTTAGAGGAAAATAATATAGATTTTAAATTGGTAATATAATTTAAATTTGTTTTCAAAAGGAATATAGCTCAGATGGTTAGAGCGTCAGAATGTAGTTCTGGAGGTCGTGAGTTCGACTCTCATTATTCCTACCATTTTATACCATGATGCACTGACATATTATTTTAAATATTAAGATAAGAATCTGAAAATGTTGCGTGGCGAATGTACACGAGGTTGACGAGCAACATATAACTCGAAATAGATACGGTGAATGCCCTAGTATGCCTTAAAGGTGTAAGAATAAAGAAGTAGAATTTGAGGTAACAGATTCTACTTCTGCTTTTTAAAATTAGAGGAGTTTGTTGGTGTGCCTGGCCAATAAAAAACCAAAAACATGTTGAGGTGTTTGTCAGAAGAACCTGGCTAATAAAAAACTGAAGAAATTGTGAACAAATCAAGTAATCTTTTGAACTAAGTAATTTTTATGTAGATTTGTTTATAAAAAAAGCGGTGATGTTCTACCAAATAGTGGACAATTAAAAAAGATTCTTTAGTGTGAAAAACAGCCACGCTATCCGAGCTGTCGGAGTTTTAAAATACAGCACTTGACCATGGTCGAGGGTAGGGATACTCGACTTGCTGTTTATAATTTATAGAAATGTGGTGAAGGTCTGTGGACTACACCTAATGGATATGCATAAGTTTTTAGAAAGTTAAATCTTATGATGTATTTAGGAGTGTAACTTAATTGGTAAAGTAGCAGTCTCCAAAACTTTGCATTATACTATGAAGGTTCGAGTCTTTTGCTTTGCCAAATATGGAGAGGTACTCAAGTGGTAAAGAGGATAGTTTGCTAAACTATTAGGTCAATTAATTTGATACAAGGGTTCAAATCCCTTCCTCTCTTCCAATAAAAAGAATTCATTGTTTTAAATAATATTTTAATTAAAAGGGAGATGTTTTTATGGTTAAATATAATGTACACAAGGCTTTAGCAGAAAAGAAGTTATTAGAAGATAAGATAGATAGATGCATTAGTAATTTTAAAATTGTAGGTACTAAAAAAGGCTCTGATAAAAATGTATATGAAACGAAAACAAGTGTAGAAGATTTTAATGTAGAAGTTTCAAGTAAATACCAACAAATAGAAGATTTAATATATAATTATAACGCATTAGATAAAGCAATTAATATCTCTAATGCTATAACAAATGTTCAAATTGGTAATAAAAATTATACAGTTTTAGAAGCAATAAAAAGGAAGAATAGTATAGAATTAGATAAATCTTTATTGAGACAAATGGTTAGTAACTATGATTGTATGATGTCTGAAGTAAATCGTAGAAATGAAGAAGTGCAAAGAAATACAGACAGAATGTTTGAGGAAAAAGAAAAAAGTAAAGATGGAGCAGAACTTATTTCATTTTATAAAAAACAACAAGAATGGTCTTTAGTAGACCCTTTAAAAGTAAGAGAGAAAATAGAAAAGTTAAGGGATGAAATAGAAGAATTTGAAAAAGAAGTTGATTTTGCATTGAGTACATCAAATGCACTTACAATAATAGAAATAGATTTAAAATAGTCTTTAATTAGGCTATTTTTTAATTTGCAGGTTAGGCGAATAACATAAATTATAAGTTCCCATTGGTTTTGGGTTAAAAATCAAACAGCTTATATAAAAGAGATAAGTACATACAAACAGAACAATTGTACTGTATACAAGATGGATATAAAGCTTAAAGTTAAAAATTTAAATGTAAAATCTCAAGGATAAAAGATTAAATTATTAAAATAGTAAAAATAAAATAAAAAAGTTATAGAAAATCCTTGATAAATGCTAAATGCGTTAACTTATATTAGCTATTGTTGGCTACAAGGCTGCCTAATTTGCAAATAAATATATTCCCAGTAGAGTTAATCAAATTATAAAAAAAGGTGAGAGTACATGAAAAATAATAAAGGAACAGTATTAGAAAAATGTGAAATAATAAAACAAGAAAATAATACATATAAAATTATAGAACATTTGAAAGATGGAGACCATGAAGTATTACTTAGTGATGTTTTGGATAAGTATACTGGTGATACAGATTTAAACATAACGATAAGATTAAGTGAAACAATAGTCCAATAAATTAACATTGGGCTATTTATTTTTACTTAATATATCGATAATGATATTTATGTGATAAACAGGGAGATATTGAATATGGAAGACATATTGAAGAGAAAAGAAGATGAATCTTTGATTGATTACAGGTTTAGAATACGATTAGCAAAAGCTAATAAAGAGATAGATTTAGATTGGGGAGAAGTAGTTGAACTATTAGGGTTAGAATGCTCTCCAGACCATTGTAGAAAAGTTTCTTATGGTTTGAAAGAGGCTTTTGATTATTTTAATTCTAAAATACAGAATAATTCTACTCAAGAAGAGATTGATAAAATAAATGAGAAAATATTAGAGTTAAAAAAGATAAAA
The DNA here is from genome assembly GCF_020657875.1 of Clostridioides sp. ZZV14-6150. NCBI lineage: Bacteria > Bacillati > Bacillota > Clostridia > Peptostreptococcales > Peptostreptococcaceae > Clostridioides > Clostridioides sp. ZZV14-6150. The sequence continues at coordinate 79,737 of NZ_JAGWDA010000012.1, forward strand.
GTACAGCTATCTGATGAAAGGTCATTAGTAAATAAGAAAATAAGAGAATATTCAAGAATGGATAATATAATTGATTTATTTAATAATAAAATAGATGATATATCACTTCATAAGCCGTTTCTAAGTGATTCTAGTTATAAATGCTATGAATCTTCAAATCAAGAAGCTATTATGCTAATCTCAGACATACATTATGGATTAGAGACTATTAACGCATTTAATAGATATAATTCAGAAATATTCAAGATAAGGATACAATACTTAAAAGATAAAATTATTGAATATAGTAAGTTACATAGGGTTAAGAGACTACATGTAATGCTACTTGGAGATCTAATCTCTGGCCACATACATAATTCTATAAGATTAGAAAATAGAGAAAATATAGTTGAACAAATTATAGAAGTATCTGAAATACTTAGTGAATTTATATATGAACTATCTAAAGAAATTGATAAAATCATTGTTTATTCAGCAGGTGGAAACCATGATAGGATTCTTCCTAAAAAAGATGAAAATTTAGATAAAGATAATTTTAAACTATTAATAGATGAATATATAAAGCTAAGAATTAAAAATTTAGATAATGTAATATTTCAAGAAAATATATATGATAATGACATAATAGTAGCTAGAATATGTGGGAATACTTGTTTCGCAGTGCATGGAGATAAAGATAAAATGTCTACAGCAATTCCTAAATTAACCTCTCTTATAAAATTAATTCCTGATTATATCTTTATGGCTCATCTGCACAATTGTAAAGAAGATAGTTATGGAGAAAGTGAAATATGTGTAAATGGAAGTTTTTCTGGAACAGATACTTATGCTAAGAATCTAAGATTAAGTTCATATGCAATGCAGAAATTAATGATATTTAATGATGATGGAAGATTATGTACTTATAATATTAAGCTTAAATAGAGCTGATTATTAAAGGACTAATACGATAATATTCCATTATCATGATATGGTATTAGTCCTTTAATGGGGCTAAATTCAATCTCCCTTCTGAGGTCAGTTTCATGCTGACCTCTCTTTTTCATCTCAAAAGGAGAGTGATAGATTGGCTAGAAAAGGTAAGATTAAATGTTTTTGCTGTGGAGAAGAAAAGTCAGCAGCAAGAGATTTTTATAGTAGCTCTAGTAAATTACATAAGAGCTTAAGTACTTTTCCCATGTGTAAAAATTGTGTTGAAGAATTGTATGATGAATTAGTTTACAAGTATGATGGGGATAAAAAAATAGCAGCAAAGAGACTATTTATAATGTTAGATGTTTATTATGATGAAGACTTGTATAATACATGTGTCAACAAGGAAAACAAAGGAAAGTCTAAATGGTTAGGCGAGTATATGAAGACTAAAGCAAATGCTAGATATGTAAGTAAATCAAGCCTCGATAATATTAATTCAAACAATCCCATTGAAGACAATATTAATTCTAGTTCTGAATTAAATGAAGTGAAAATAAATAATGATATGGTTGAAAGATGGGGAGCAGGACTAAGAAAAGAAGACTATATGTTTTTAGAAAATAAATTTAATGAATTTTCTATTGCATATCAATGTAAAAGACCTGCTGAAAAAATGTTGTTAGAACAAATTTCTAAATGCTTACTAAAGAGTGATGAAGCACTAAGAAATGGTGATGCTACAGGGTTTGAGAAAATGAATACCTTAATATCAAAACTTATGAATGATGCAAATATAAAACCTATTCAAGAAGCAAGTTTAGCGGAAAATGAAACTATTACATGGGGTACATGGATTGATAAAATAGAGAATTACAGACCAATAGGAGAAGCTTCAGAACAATTTAAAGATGCAGATAAGATAAAAAAATATATTGATAATTGGTTTATAAAACAAATGAGAAAAGTATTTGATTTAGCTAGTGAGGATAATCCAAATGATGACCAAGACTAGAAGATTAAATAATAGTGAAATTAACTCAGACAAAGCTAAAGCCCTCGAAGAAGGAATAATTGAATGGACTCAATTTTATAGAGAGAATCCACATAGATTTTGTATTGATTATTTTGGACTTAATTTATATTTAGTTCAAATTATTCTTATATATATGTTTGACAAGGTTAATTATGCAATGCTTATATGTGCCAGAGGATTTGCAAAGAGCTGGATTGCTGCTGTATATGCATGTTGTAGAGCTGTTTTATATCCAAATTCTAAAATTGGTATAGCTGCATTTACTAAATCACAAGCAGAACTTATTATAAGAGAAAAGATAGAAAAAGAATTAGTAAAACAATCTCCTATGTTAGCTAGAGAGATTAAAAAGATAGAATATAATAATAAATTTTCTAAAGTAACATTTCACAATGGAAGCACTATAGAAGCTATAGTTTCAAATGAGCAATCAAGAGGTTTCCGTTTCAATATTCTTATTGTAGATGAGTTTAGATTGGTAAAAAAAGAAATACAAGATAGAATTCTTAAACCATTTCTAAATGTAAGTAGAAATTTGAAGTTTAAAAAAGATGGAAAATATGAAGATTACCCTCCAGAGCCTAATAAAGAATTATATTTAAGTAGTGCATGGTTTAGGATGCATGAAGCATATGATAAATTTAAATTGTATGTGAAAGATATGATAGATGGTAGAGATAAATTTGTACTTAATTGTAATTACGAACTTTCTCTTCATCATGGAATACTTGATAAGGAAAGAGCAGATGAAATGAAAAGAGAAATGGATGCTGTTTCTTGGATTATGGAGATGGAATCACTTTTCTTTGGAGAAAATGAAGATGCTATATTTAAATCATCTTATGTAAATCCATGTAGAACATTAAAAAATCCATTTTATCCTCCAACAGATTTGGAAGTATTATCTGCTAAAAACGGAAAAGTAAAATGTAATCTACAAAAAAGAAAAGGTGAACTAAGAATAATTTCTGCTGACATTGCTATTGCAGAAGGAGACAACAATGATAACTCAGTATATACATGCTGGAGGTTATTACCTGAGAAAGATTATTATGAAAGAATGGTAGTTCATATAGAATCTCATAATGGTATGAAGCCAGATAAACAAGCAATAAGATTAAAACAATTATTCTTTGATTTTGAAGCAGATTTCTTAGTTATAGATACTCAAGGAGTAGGACAAAGTGTTTTATCTGATTTACTTAGGGTTAATTATGATGATGCTAGAAATAAAGAATATAATGCATTTTCTCATGCTAATACAAATCATTTACATAATAATTTTATTACAAAAGAGAATTATCCAGTTATATTTGAGATTAAGGCATATGGACAAATAAATCATGATTGTATAATTGGGTTACTGGATGTATTTCTAAAAAATAGAATAAAGTTACCTATAAGCGATGTAGAAGCAAATGATATGTTAAGTAGTACAGCTGGATATGCAAAGAAAAATTATACAGACCAAGCGAGAATGATATTACCATATAAACAAACTACGCTACTTGTAAACGAATTAATTAACTTAGAAACTGTCAAAAATGATGGTCAAAAGTGGCTTAAAGTTAAAGAAAAGGGAAAAGCAAGGAAAGATAGATATTCTTCCTTAGCATATGGAAATTATCTAGCAAATTTACTAGATGGAGAATTAAAAAAGAGAAATAGTAAAGAAAATGGACAAATAATTTCATTCTGGTCAGGAGGTGGAAACCATAATAGAACTCAAAGGAGATAAAAAAGATTATACTTTAGACCAAATAAAATACTTAAATGAGCAACTAAGGCAAAGAAATTATGCAATGATAGAAAACACTATAAATCTATCAAATGAAATGTATAAGATAAGAAATATAAGTAGAGATCAAGTAAGAAAAGCTATGACAGACCCTTATAAAAATGTAGAATTATTACAAAAGGTGAGTCTTTTGCTTAAAGAAACGTCTGGTACATATAAAAGAATTCTAAATATGATTTCAACCATGAATACATTTGACCATTATATCATACCAACAAATATTTCTAAATTTAAAGATAAAGATGATTATATCAACTCTTTTTTTAAGTCAGCTACACTTCTAAAAAAATATCAACTTAAACATATTTGTCCTTGGATAACTGAAAAAGTATTAGAGCAAGGAGAAATATATCTATATAAAATTGAAGATTCAAAATGCATAATGATGCAACAAATACCACCCTCTTATTGTACAATAACATCTAAAATAAATGGAGTATTAAGGTATGGAATTGATTTACGAAAAATAAATAAAAAGACTTTATCGGCATTTCCAGTAGAAGTTCAAGAAGCATATAAAAAATTAAATGATGGAAGATTAAAAAAAGAAGACTTAATAGAAAATAAGTACTATGAATTAAGTGATAATGCTGTGGCATTTAATATAGATGTTGATTCGACAAAAGGAATACCATTTTTTAGCTTTTTATTTGATGATATTTTGGAACTTGAAGATATGAAAGATTTAAAGGGTTCTAACGCTATCATTGAAAGTATTAAGTTAATACATGGGAAAGTTCCTTATGGTAAAAATGATGAGCCATTAGTTGCTTTTGATTTATTAAGTGCTTACTACAATGATATAAAATCAAACTTACCAGCTGGTACATCTGTAGCAGTTACTCCACTAGATATGGAAGGAATTAATCTAAGTGATGGAAAATCAAAGATTAATGATTATGTTAAAGAAGCAAAAGAATTTATATTTGATAATGCTGGAATTAATACAGCACTTTTTAATTCAGATAAAATAAACACAGAATCAATTGCAGATGGTGTTATAGCAGATAGTTTAATACCTATGAGGATTCAAAATGAGATAGAAACATGGATAAATTATGAATTAAATAAAAAGAACTCATCTAAAGCATTTCAACTTTACTTTGTTGGTACAACTCATTTTAACCAATCTAAGATATCACAACAACTTAGAGAAAATATAAATAGTGTAGGAGATAGCAGATTAGTATATTTAGCCAGTACTGGAAAAGAGCCAATTGAAATTGCTAATTTATATAAGGCGGAACAATTAATGGAAATAGATGATTTATTGCCAGTCAAACAGGCTTCATATACATTGTCTAATGCAGGAAGGCCTACTAATGAAGATAAGGGTGATGGTAATACAAATGGAAATAAAGCAGATAGAAGAGATGAAAACAACTAATAAGAGATTTATTGTTGCATTAACAGAAGAAAAGAAAAAATATCTAATTAATAGAGGCTTTTGTTTTATTAATGAAAATAAATGTGGTGAAGAATCATTTTATTTATTTATAAATAAACCTGATGAGATACTTAATTTTAGTAAGGAAGACTTTAAAGATATAAGTTTTAGCAATGTAATGTTTATTTAAGGAGGTGAGACGTTGAAAGTAGTTAGTATTCCATGTGGATTTGAGACATTTTCTAATGAAGAAGATGACAGAAAATTAAATGTGAAATTAAAGATTTTACATGAAGGTAAAAATTTAAATAAAACTAAATTTGATTTATCAACTATAAATGATGCAGAGTCAACTTTATCAGATATACCAATACTTGGATATATAAAATATGATGAAGAAGAAAATGTGGTAGATTTTGATGAACATAATATGATAACTAAAGTTGTAAAGGATGATGATGGTTATTCTATAGAGTATAAATTCTTAGAAAGACCACTTGGAGTTATTCCAAATAATACAGAGATAACTTATACAGAAGAAGATGGAAAGACATATCTAAATTGTACAGGACTTATCTGGAAACACTATTCAAATTCAGCATATCAATTATTGACAGAGTCAAAATCAAAAAGTGTAAGTATGGAAATAGCAGTTGAAGATGGAGAGGTTGATAAGGCTGATGGATATTATAATATTAAAAAATTTAGTTTTTTAGGAATTACTATTTTAGGAGATGATGTTGCTCCTGGAATTGAAGGGGCATCTATAAATACATATAGTAATTTTTCAAAATATAAAAAAGCAATTTATGATATTTGCAAAGAAATGTATTCGTTTAAAGGAAAGGAGGAAGATATATTGAGTACAAACAAAAACTATGGACTATCAACAGAAAATATAAGAATTTCTATTAATAGTCAATTAAAAAATAAGATGGTTGAGGTTGAAGACCCTTACTGGGGAGGTAAATACACAACTAGAGAATATTATTTAAGAACTATTCTACCTGAAGAAAAAATAGCTATATTAGAAGATAATATAAATTGTTGTAACTATTATGGTATACCATATTCTATGGATGGTGATGATGTTGTTTTAGATTATGAAAACAAACAATCATACATAGAAGAATGGAGAGAGAAAAAAGAAGGAGAAGTTATAGAAACTTTTTCTAAAGATGATACTTTAAAAGAATTAGTACTTGAAAAGTTTAGTGAAAAAGAAACTGAGATAAAAAATCTAACTGAAGAGTTGGAAGGTTTAAGAAAGTTCAAGGCTGACAAAGAAATGGAAGAATATAAAGTAGAAGTTTCTAGTGTTATCTCAGAATTTAGTTCGTTAACAGAAGATGAAGTTAATACTTTTAAAGAATCTGCTATAAATAAAGATATATCTTTAGAGGATTTAAGAAAAGAATTAAGTTTACTTGATTATGCTAAGTTAAAAGAAAACACAAAGAAATTTAGTAAAAAAGATGAGAAAGAAGAAGACACAAACGAGGCAAAAATAAATTATTCATCTACATTGGATGATGAGAATAAAAATACAAAATCATATGAACAAATATTAAGAAAACACTCAAATAAGTAGTGTTTATTTTTTGTAAAAAAATAGAAAAGGAGATATAAAAATGGCAGATAAAGCGATATTAAATTGTGATATAGATAAATATCCAGATGTTGTAACAGCAAAAAATGGAAGTGATGTACTAGAAAATGGTGCGATAGTTGCATTAGGCGGTTTAGTCGATTCAGAGCTAGGAAACGATTGTTATAAAATAGAAAAATTAACAGAAGGATGCAAATTTGGAATTTTAGACAGTGTTGCACTTCAATATGATGAAAGATTAGATGAAAGAGATTATGAATTAAAAGCAAGTGAAATAGATAGAGTTAGATTACCTCATAAGGGATTATGTATAACTTTAGCTAAAAAACATTTTGATGGTGTGATAGCTGTTGGTGATGAATTAGAACTTAAAGCTGATTCATATCAATTAACAAAGAAAACTACTGGAACAGTAGTTGCAAGAGTTGAAGAATTATATGACTTCAACGGACAAGATTCAGTATATGTGTCTTTTATCTAATAACAAATAGTAGAACTGGAAACAGTTCTTTTTTTTATGCAAAAAATGACTAATGAAAGGTGGAAAAAAGGATGGCTATAGATATAATAGCATTAAAAGATTTATCAAATGATATATTAAATGGAAAAGTAAAAAATTATGCTCAGTGTGAAGACGCATTAAGAAAAGAAATAATAGATATATGTGGAGGTAAATGGGGACAATATACGTTCTTTGAACATAAATATAAGATATTCCAAATACTATCTGAAACAATAACTGATAAAGTAAATAGATTGACTGAAGAGGCATTTTCAGACTTTTGTGATGTGGAAAACTTTGATTTAGGTAATAAAAAAGAATTTACAGTTAAAAATACTGACTTATTAAGAATTGCAAATATAGCTGAAGGTAAAAATAGTACAAGAAGACAAAGACTATTAGAGAAAAAAGTTCCCACATCTGCATTTAAACTAGCTATAGCTATATATGAAGAGTTTGATAGATTTATAGCTGGAAGAATAGATTGGTCTGAAATGGTAGACAGAGTATCTTCTACATTCCAACATCATATAGCAGAAGCAATAGCATCTACTATGGAAGGGGCTTACACATCTGTACATACTAATTTAAAGACTAGTGCTGCTTATTCAGATAAGGACTTAAAGAAAATAGTTAATAAAGTAAAGGGTGCTACTGGACAATCTGTAGCTATATATGGGACTCCAGAAGCAGTAGGGAATATAGAAGGTGTTGGAGCTGATTTAGATAAAGATGACAAGAGAAACTTTGGATATGTTAAAAACTTCAGTGGAACACCTGTAATAGAATTACCTAACTATTATGATGCTGAAAGGGATAAATGGGCATTAAGTAATAATATTTTATATGTTATTCCAAATGATGAGAAGATAATCAAACTAGGATTTGAAGGCGACACATTAATAATAGAAAATACTGATGGAACAGTTAGAGATGACCAACAAATAGAAATGTTCATGTCAAGAAAAATGCATTTAGGAGTTGTCGTAGCATCTAAATTTGGTATGTACAAAATACAATAACATTACAACTAGAAGGGAGATTAAAAATGGCTGGGAAACCAAAAAAAGAAGTTCTAAGTGAAACTGAACAAAATAATGAAGGACAAAATAATGAAGTTGAAATACTACAAAAAAAGAATTCAAAAAAGAGTTATAAGCAGTTGAGAAATGAGTTAAGAAAACTTAAAGATGAAATAGAAGTTGAAATAATGAACTTAGATACTGGTACTGTTCTTTATAGAGACAGAGATGAAAGACTAATATTTGAAATGAATAAAGCTGGAGAAAAAACATTTATATTATTGTCTGATTTATATGAAATATCAAATAAATATAGAGGATATTTTGAAAACTATCTTATAACTATAGTTGATGTTGATAGTGATGATTATACTGTTGAAGATATATTAGAATATTTGAACTTAAAAGATGTATATGAGTATTTAGATGAATATGACTTAGACTATGTAAATCATATATTATTAAAATTAGATAATGATAAGTTTGTTAATCTGGTAGAAAAGGCTAACTATGGTTTAATAGAGTGTTTAGGTTCAAGGGTAATCGAATTATATAAAAAAGGTAAATTTGATTCTCACTACAAAGAACATTTAATAGCTACTAGACTGGGTTTACAAAGCTTATTTGAGGATTAGGGTGGTGTTATACATCACCTATTTTATAAAAGAGTGGTGATGATATGGCTACGCCAGTAAAAGATATATATAAACAATTTCTTTCTCTAATAAATGATGAAGAGATGTTGTTACTTGAAGAAGAAATAATTGAGGAAATGATGTATTCATATCTTCAAAAAGCTACATTTGATTTTTACGAATGTAGAAAAGATTTATCTATAATAGGACAAGAAGAATCATGTATTACAATTCCAATAAATCAATTAGAATATGTTGTTAATCAAATTAATAAAAATTATGATATTTATTTAATTGGTAAATCTACAAATAAAGAATATGAAATAAATAAAGATTATACTATAGAGTTTAGAGAAGAAGACTGCATAATAACCTTTGAAACAGAAACAGAGGAAGAAATTTTATTTAAAAGTAAATATCTAGGAGAAATAATTTCAGACCTTCAGTTAGATGAAATAATTATATTAGCTTATGGAATGATGATTTGGTGGCTTCAACCTAAGATTCTTAGAGAAGAAAACTTAAAACAGATGTTAACGGACTCAGATTACAATACTAAATCTGGTGCTAATATGTTAGCAAAACTTTGTTCATTAGAAATTCAAATCAGAGAGCAACTTGCCAAATATAAGACGAGATATTCATATAAGGGCTTTAAAGGTTGGGATAAAATTGAGTAGTTATATTAGTAATTATAAAAAAAGAATTGGACTAGGATGTTCAACTCCTAAAGAAAAAAGAATCTTGCAACTGAAACTAAGTTTTAAGAAATATCTAAAAGAAACACCAACCTGTATTGAAGTACCAATAACTGATATAGATGAAGTTTGTATAACAGAAGATACTAAAAGAGATATAGTTGCAATTAATGATATAACCAATAATGATAAAAGAGCTTTAGATGAAAAAAATCTATTAGTTGAATCTGATTTAAATGTTGATGTAGGCTGTTATCTTTTTTTTGATAATTGTTATTGGTTAACCATATTTAAGGAACATAAAGAAATGGATACATATAAGCATTTCATAATTAAGAGATGTAATCAGATATTTAATTATAAATATGCAGGTCAGATGTACAAAATTCCTATAGCTGTTGAAAATTTAACTTTATATTCTGATGGTATGGCTGATAATAAATATACTTCTATCTCAGATACGAAAAGACAGCTTTATTTTGGAAGTAATCATATAACTAAAACTATAGATATTGATACTAGAATAATGCTTACTAGTAAAACAGTATTTAGAGTTACTAGTATTAATGACTTCGAGTATAATGGCAGAGAAACAGGGTCAGATGGTCTTATTAAAGCTATCTGTTTACAAGATGCCTTGATTTCAAAAGATGATACAATAAATAATGTTGCATGGAATGATTTATCTGAAAATGATAGTGTAATTATTCCTTTTAGTAAAATTATGGGTGAAGAAATAATAAACTTAGGTGAAGAAAATGAGTACATAATAAACCATTCTCAAGGAGTTGAATGGCTCTTAGACAAGCAATACGGATATTGTAATATAATTAATCAAGATGAGAAATCATGTGTCATACAGGCTAATACATTAGCTAAGTATTCTGGCTTAGAAGTATTGCTATTAGCTAAAGACAAAGAAATTAATGAAATAATAGATACTAAAAAAATAATATTAAGGGGGTAGATATATGAGTTTATATGGATTTCCCTAACAAGTTAATTTCAAATATAGGAACAACTCTAATGTCAAATCAAGACTTCGCTAAATTTATGATTTATAATAACGAATCAAAAAAAGATATTTTATCCATGCCTGATATAAAAAACCCAGTTAAAGAGCTTAAAAACAAGAAGGTATTTCTAAATAGAAGAGTAGAAAAAGTATTAAAAGAAGCAGATATTTCAGTCTTTATAATAATGGCAGAGTATAGACCATGTACTACTGGAAGTAGAGAAATTAAAAAAACAAAGATAGAAATTGGTGTTGTTTGTCATGATGAATGCCAAAATACAGCAAATGGCTTAAGAGATGTTGCATTAGTGTGTTGCATAGTTGATATTATAACTCAAAATGAGGAAATAGCTGGTATAGGTAAGATTAAGTTAGAAAATGTATATCAAATGTATAATTTAAGTACAGATTATAATGGATTTGTTATAACTGTATCGGCTGAAAGTTTTGGTGATATGTAATTATGCTAGAAAATTATTATATAACAGGGCTTCCTATTAAACTGGGTGACACATTGGGAACTATATATCAACCTACTGTTGAAGAGCTTATTAAACTAGATATGGCCAATCTGGAAATAGTAAACCCATTTATAATTCTTGAGAAAACTTATTCTAAGCTCTGTAATGAAGAATCATTTGACTTGAAATGTAAATATGATGCAATTCCTATTTTAGATTTAATGATGTTGACATCAAAAAAAGATTCTTTAGAACCAATTAATTTAATTAGTGAGCAAATAAAAAAATCATTGTCTATTTTATATAAAGCTGATATTAAAAATATTGAGTATATGAATGATATTAAAATAGGAATTTTAATTAAATTTGATGATAAAAAAGATAATGCTTTTATAAGTAGAGAGGATTTTGGCTTAGTATCAGATTTAATTTTAGAGATGTTTTGTATTGATAAAAAAAGTATACTTAAAGATGATGAGGATAAATGGGTTGAAAATACTGGTTCTGACAGAGAAAGAAAGTTAATTGAGCATTTCAAAGAGAAGGAAAGAAAAAAGAGAGAAAAAGAAGCATATCATCTGTGTGATTATATGAATGTAGTCCAAAATATAGATGGATATGTACCAATAGGTGAAGTATTAAAAATGACTTATTGGCAATTGATTAATGCTTATAAGACTAAGATACAATTTAAGAATTATGATGAAAACTTAGGCTATGCATGGTCTTTTAAGTATCAAGTTGATGCAAATAAGATGAAACATTGGTCTAAAGAAATAAAGATACAAACTAGCACTGTTAAATGACAGTGTTGTTTTTATGCAAAAAATGAGAGGATGATAAAATAATGAGATTTGCGATAAAAGATGCAAGTAATATAATAGTAAAAAATAGAGTAAGTGGAGAGCCATTATTCTATACAGCAGATTTAAATGCTTTTAACTTTAAATTAGATTCAGAAAGTGTATATGCAAAAGCTAAAGGTGCAAATACAATAGCGTTTGATGGAGCAATAACAGCAAGTTTAGCACTTGAACAAGAGGTAATACAAATGCCACAACTGGCAATGCTATTAGCTTCTGACATGGTTGAAGAATCTGCTAAAGTTGGAAAAAGAAAAGTATTAACATCTGATAGTACTAAGAAGGTAACCTTAGAAAATGTAAAACCAGTTGCTAGTAGTATATCTGTTTATAGTGTTGAGAAAGATGGTATATCATTAGTTAAGAAGTTACAGTTTACTTCAGCGGTAACAGGTTCAAATACAGAACTGACAATATCTACTGCTGATTTTAATGCAGGAGATAAGGTAGCAATATTTTACTTAGATGAATTACCAAAGGCAAAAGTAATAAAGATTAAAGAAGAATCTACAGCTCCAAACTATAGAGTTGAGGCTGATGTATTAGTTAAAACTGCTGATGGAGAATTTATGGTTTTATACTTAACTATTCCAAATGCTAAAGCACAAAGAAGTATAGAGTTAAATCTTACTGCTGAAAATCCATCTGGATTTAATATGACATTAGATATACTACCAGATGAAAATAAAGAATATGCTACATTTGCATTTGTTGGAAATGAAAATGTTAGTCAAGCTAAAATGGCTTCTATGCTTGGAGCAGAATTAGTGGACGAACAAGAACCTAAATCTAAAAAATAGTGTAATTCCCTACTCTTAATTGAGTAGGGGTTATTTTTTTACGTTTAAATATAATTTTAATCGGATTTAAACGTAAAAAAATGAAAGAAGGTGATAAATTGGTATTTTTAGATGATAAGTTTTTATTTGACAACATATCAAGTGAATCCATGAATATTAAACTTGTTACACTAGGCGATGATGAAATATTAAATGAATATGGTTTGCCTTATGAAGAAGCAATTAAATCTGATAATACTTTTAACAAAAATCCTTGTTACTCAGAGGATGAAACTACTATTGAACCCATAACACTACAATTCTGTCTATGTAGTGAACATGGAGAGGCTTATGAATGGGATGACTATACGCTAGAAAACATATGTAATTGGTTCTGGCAGAGAGAATTTAAACCATTTATATCCTTTGATAATATAGAAGAAATCTATTATCTTAAAGCAAGAAAGATAATAAAGAAGTACGATAAATCAAAACGAGGAATCCTAGAAATAGAGTTTCAGCCATACACAAATTATGCTTATAAGAACTTTCAAAAAGTGATAACTGTCAAGGATACAAGGGAAATTAAACTAAACAATACATCAAATGTAGATGAAGAATATTCTCCAGTTATAGATGTTGAATGTCTTGAAGAAGGAGATATAACTATTAGAAATTCTACTATAAGTGATAATGAAGAAGATAGTTTAGTTATAACTGGATTGAAATTAAACGAAAAAATAACAATAGATAATTTGTACTATACTGTTTTAAACGACAGTGGAGAGAGTAGATTTAATATTGTTAATAGAAAGTGGATTAGGTTAAGAAGAGGTGTAAATATATTGAAGTTTACTGGAAACTGTAAAGTTTCTATTAAGTGTAAATATCCAATAATAAAATAAGGGAGAGATAGATGTGAAAATTTTAGAATTGAGCGTTGATGAATATAAGGAACTAGAAAACATAAAAGATTTATGCTCTAGTAAAGTAGATAAATATGGACTTATCATTAAGGATGTAAAGTGTCAAAGTAATGATGAATTTATTAATGTTAGAATTCGTAAGGATAAGGTAATTGAGGGTATGGAATATTTTAAATATCTATGTGAGACTTGTAAACCAATAGGAAATTTTAAATTCTCTATTTTTAATGGAACTGTTTACTTCACGATAGAAAATAAAATATGTGAGATAGGTAATATTTAATAAATACAGAATAAAGGGAGAATGGTAATATGAATAAAATACAAGTAGACAAATTAATGAAAGATGAGATAAGAGCAATAATACCATTTATAGATGAGAATGGAAAAGAAGAATATATAGAAGTTAGAAATCCTGATAAGAAAACTAAAGAAGAGATATTAAATAAAATATGGGCTGGTATGGAAAATCCAGATTTAGCATTGTCTCAAGAAGATATTCTTAAAATGTTGATTGATAAATTGACTAACATAGAATTAAATATTGAAATAGAAGATTTAATAAATGGTGAAGTATCTAGTGAATTAGAAACTGTGATGTATTACATTGGTCAAATAGAAAATGAATTAACTGCATCTTTATTAATGAATACTGAGGTCAAGTTAGGTCAGTTAAAAAATGAAATATTACAAGATAGAGTACTCAAAGAAACTGGGGAAATTGAAAAGATGAATAATATCAAAGATAAGGTAGTGAATTAAGTGGTATTTAAATCATTAGATGAATTAGTTGCTTATACTAAAGTTAAGATTGCTGCATCTATGCCTGAAGTTGGAGAAGAAATGAAGGAAATCATGAAAGAAGAGGTAGTCAAACAGGCTTATGGAAGTTTTATTCCAAATGTTTATGAAAGAACAGGAGATTTATTAGATGCTTCTGAAATAGCTGAAATTACTGCAAATTCTGTTGCATCTGAGATAAAAGATAATGGAGGATGGAGTCCACTTGCAGGTGGTCATTTCTTTCCTATGTATGGATTTGAAGGTGGTAGTGTTTGGACTCATGGTAGTACTAGAGAAGAACCTAAATTTAGACCTAAGACAAATATAATGAGTGAAAGTGAAGCTAAAGTAAGGACTAAGATACCTAAATGTTTTAAATCAACTATGAATGGATTAGGAGTGCCAGTAGAATAGTATAAAATTCATATGCACATTTTCTTAAAATAAATAAAATTTGGAAATATATTGTAAAAGATGAAAAAGTATGATATTATTTAAAAATAGAGAATTAATATGCTAATCATATTTTTAATGTATAAATTGTTTTATTGACGCCAACAACTAAATAAAATACAAAATAACTATTAATAATATGAAAAGTATTGGTTAAATTTTATAAAAAGGGAGATGTGTGTATGAGCAAAGAAAAAAGAAATGAAGTATTTTCAAATGAAGAGCTAGGGGTAAATGTTAGGACTATAAGTTATGAAGATGGAAGTATAGGTATTAACGCTGAAGATACAGCGATTGGATTTGGTTGGTATCAAGAAAAAAATAATAAAGCCTATGTAAGATGGGAAACAATTAATTCATATTTAGAGGAATTTGGATTTTCCCAACTTGTTGGGAAAGATGATTACATACCAGAATCACTTTTCTATATGTTAGGAATGAAGGCTAAAAATGAAGCAGCATTAAAATTTCAAAAATGGTTAGCTACAGATGTAATTCCAACTATTCGTAAGCATGGAGCTTATATGACTGATACAAAGATAGAAGAAATACTATCTAATCCAGATACAATTATAAAACTGGCTACAGAACTAAAAGAAAAGAGAGAAAAAATCAAACAATTAGAAACAGAAGTTGTCCATAAAGAAAATGTAATAGTTGGATTAGTTGAAGATATAAGTTTAGCAGAGAAAAGACAGAGGATTAATCAGATAGTTAAATATAAAGTAGAACCTAGAAATTTTAGTAAAAGATGGAATTTGTTATATGACGAATTTGAGAAAAAATATCATTTGGATTTGAAGAGAAGAATTAATAATTGTGATATTAGACCTAAAATTAGGAATAAAATAGATTATATAGATAGAGAAATGAATATGATTCCTCAGCTTTATGAGATAGTATGTAAATTATTTGAAAATGACGTGCAAGAGTTAAAAAATGAATGGGTTTCTGTTATAGAAGAAAAAGTTTGTTAGATTTAGATGTGACAAATAGTCACTTCCAAAGTAGCATTGATAATTAAATAATAAGACTAGAGAGATTAGTCTAATATCATTGTTATTCTAATCTCTGAAACTAAATAAAATTAAAAAGGAGACTGATATATGAATAATTTAATGATGTTTGAAGGGAAAGAAGTTGAAGTATTTGAGTTTGAAGGAAAGATTTTATTTAATCCAAAACACGTAGCAGAGTGCTTAGAGATTTCAGATGTTAACAGCAGTATTAGAAAATTTAATGATAATCAGGTAGTTAAGTTGACTAATTCAGATATGCACAATATGCATATCCGAAAATTAAATAATGCAGGAGAGAAATTTCTTACAGAAAGCGGAGTATATAAGTTAATATTTAAATCAAGAAAAGAAGAGGCTGAAAGATTTCAAGACTGGGTAACTGATGAAGTATTGCCATCTATCCATAAAACTGGTTCATATAGTATGAATCATGACAATATAAAAGATGTATTAATACCAATCATGTTAAATGGTATGTTAGCAGGATTTGAACAATTATCAATAGAAAACGATAAGAAAATAGATACTAGATTTAATCAGATAAAAAATAGAATGGATGAAAAGATTAATGAGGTAAAAAATCTAATTGGATTTAGGTCTAAGAATATAGCTATGTTATCAAAATTATTAAAGTTAAAATTATCTTACATTAAAGGTTATAATGTTAATGCAAATGACTATGATTATAGAAGTACGACCACTAAGATTTTTTCAAGGTATAATGTGTCTAAATGGGAAGACATACCTGTGTCTAAATTTAATGAAGTTCATGCTTTGATTGACACTTTAGAAGAAATAGATGATATATGCACCTGGAAAAATTAGAAAATCCCCACAGTTGGGGATTTTGGAAATATGACATAAATATAATAAGATTAGTAACTCTTATAGATTTTTAAATAAAACAAGAGTCACTAATCTTATTATATTTGTAGAATAGAAAATATTATATACAAATTTATAAAAAACAAATAAAATGATAAAAAACAAAAATAAATAACATATTATTACATATTTTTCCATTTTAATTATTTAGAAAAAGTGTTAGAATTTGTATAACAAATAATAATTCCGGAAAGACTTGTTTGAACTTTATAGCAATATGGGGGTATTATTATGTTTAAAATAGTTATATGTGAAGACGAAGAGATTCAAAGAAATATAATGTTTGAATATATAGAAGTTTTTTTAAAAGAAGATATTGAATATGAAATTATTTCCTTCAAGAGTGGAGAAGAATTAATAAAAAACTATACTAAAGCAGATATAATTTTTATGGACATAGAATTTAAAGGTATGAATGGATTAGAAACAGCAAAAGAAATAAGAAAAATAGACAAAGATGTTGTTATAATATTTGCAACAGCTTTTACATCGTATGCTACACAAGGTTATGATGTTAGAGCTTTTGGCTATTTAATAAAACCTATAGGTTATGATGAATTTGAAAAGATAATGTTAAAGTATTTTGTTGAGAAGTCTGAAGAAAAAAAACTGATAGAATTCAAAATAAAAAATGAAAAAAAAGTAATAAAATTAGAAGAAATAGTATGCGTAGAGAGTTTGGGTAAGTATGTGAAAGTTCACACTCAAACTGAAAGTTTTTTTACTGTTACTAAAATTAAAGAAATCGAAGAGAGCCTTCCTAGTAAAATTTTCTTTAGATGTCATAAGAGTTTTTTAATAAATTTATTAGAGGTTAGACATTATAACCATAAAGAAGTGATTTTAGGTGATAGAAAGATAAAAGCAACAATTTCTTATAGAAAATATAACAATTTCAAAAAGAGGTTTACTTCTTTTTTATGCAGTAAACTGTGAATAAAATAAATCATTTCTGATTGTAAAATGCAATGAATTATTCTTAAAATTGCGTTTATACCGTTTTCCTATGCGTTCATTCCTTTTCACTTGATTTTCTATTGAAAAGAAATTATTATGTAATTAAAAGATACGTATCCTATTTAAAAGAGAAACTTATCAAGAAATTATTAAAGATAGGTTTTAAGATTATTTAGTATTTTGAAGTACATTTTATAGGGGGATGACGTATATGCAAAAATTAAAAAAAGATTTTGTGAAAAGTATGGGTATAATTAAATCATCTGAAATATTTCAAGGAAATATATTAGAGAAGAATGAGCAAAGAGTTGAGATGATTGAACATACGAAGCAAGATATTAATTTATTAACTAAAATTGAACATCTTTTTGAAAATATAAATGAATGCAATTTACAAGATGCACAATACATAATAGAAAATGAATTGTTTTATGAAAGAGTTTCAATTAATACAATAAATAAATACATAAATAAATTTGGTGATGTAAATGATTTTAAATATGCATATAGATTAAAGGCAAAGAATGGGTTTAGGAGAACTATGGATTATTTAGTTAGAAAAAAGCATTAAAATAATTAAATTTATAAATATTAGAGACAATCTTAATTGATTGTCTCTTTTTATTGAAGAAATGTAGTATTTACATTACATATTATTAAAAAGCAAATTATGAATTATAAAAATAATAAATATGATAAGTATTAAAATTCCAATAAACATTTGTATCTTTTTATTATTTTTATAATTTATCCATGTCATGATACTTAATAGGGTTATGAATAATAAGGTTATAACTATTAATGGTATTTTAATTATATTTAATAATTCTAAAATTACTAATATCATTGATATTACTGAAATTATTAATGCTAAATCAG
Organism: Clostridioides sp. ZZV14-6150; assembly: GCF_020657875.1. Classification (NCBI taxonomy): domain Bacteria; kingdom Bacillati; phylum Bacillota; class Clostridia; order Peptostreptococcales; family Peptostreptococcaceae; genus Clostridioides; species Clostridioides sp. ZZV14-6150. The sequence continues at coordinate 98,356 of NZ_JAGWDA010000012.1, forward strand.
ATAAGGATTTCTTTTTCATGAGATACCTCCAGTTTATATTATATATTTATTATAAACTATATAGTGGTCGATTTAAAATTATTTTAATATAAGCTAGTAATTTCAATGATGACAGATGTATGACAGGTATAATTATGTCTATATATTATAAATAAAAATAAGCATCTCTGGCTGTTGAGATACTTATTTTAGGTTGTTTTTATCTTGCATTAGTTTATCTACTAGATTGGAGATTAAGTCTAGACAATCATCATTTAGTAGGTCTATTTTATTGTATAATGACGGGCTATTTTTAAATTTATTCTTAATAAACTGTTTGTTTATCTTCTTTTCAGCCTTTTCTACTATATCATATTCCTCATCACTATCAACCATAAATTTATCGTTATCACCAAAATGTATTTCAATATATTTATTAAAGTCTTTCTTTGCTTTATCTTTAAATCCAAGAAAGCTGTAAAGTTCACCCCTCTTTAAGTATGCTTGAGAAAAATTCCTGTCTAAACTAATTGCATTATTATAATCATCTAATGCTTCTTCAAATCTATTTAATAGAGTATACATAAAAGCTCTTGACATATACAGATTTTTAGTAGAAAAATCATCATAAATATTACAAATAGTGTCTATATTCATTTCTAAGGAGTAAGATTCCAAAGAATCTTTTATTTTCTTTTTTTGCATTGATGTTAATGGAACATATTCATTTTGTATTATTTTTATATCATAAATATCTTCTAGACTTAAAATATTTAAATTTATAATAGTATGTGTAGATGTATCTAGAGCTACAGCTAACTTTTCAAGAATTTCTAAACTAGGAACTCTTTCTTCTCTTTCATAATTGCCTAATGCAACCCTTGATATTCCAGCTTTTTCAGCTAATTGTTCCTGAGTCATCATTTTATCTTTTCTAAACGTTTTTATATTCTCTCCAACACCCATAATATCAGCTCCTTTTTCATAAGTGTAACATAAATGACAACAAATGTATATATTTTGTTGACATTTTGACATAGTGCTATTATACTAAAATTAAGATAACAAAAAGTATACGAATGTTATCATATGTTGTCTTGATTTTAGTATAATATTATTTTTAGGTTGATAGAGGTTTTGTTTGAGATTGATAATATATGAAATTCCTCAAATTGATTAATTAAAAAAATAATTAGAAAAATCTGGATAATATATTGACTTTTGAGTTCCAAAATTATATAATCCAATTATGGAACTCAAAAGTGAGGTGATGATATGAGTCCAAAAAAAATGGGAAGACCTGTTGTTGGAAGTCCTAAGACAAACGATATTAAGGTTAGAGTGGATAATGAAACTAATGAAAAACTAGAGGAATACTGCAAAAAAAATAACCTTACAAAAGCAGAGGCTATACGTCAGGGAATCCATTTACTTTTACAAAAATAAAATAAAAAGTAGCCCACGCACCGACCAAAGCAAATGGACTACTTTATACAAGAAGTTATTCTCTATGAAATATTCTATCATAGAGTGATACTTCTTACAATCAATTTTGAGGAGGATTTTGTATGATGAATAATTTACAAATATTTAAAAATAATGATTTTGGAGAAATAAGAACAATAGAGATAGATAATGAAATTTGGTTTGTGGGTAAAGATGTAGCTATAGCATTAGGTTATGCTAATTCTAGTAAGGCTGTTTCAAATCATGTTGATAATGATGATAAAATATTTGAAATGATAGCACATTCCCAAAATGGGAACATGGTTAAAACTCAAACTGCACTAATAAATGAAAGTGGACTTTATTCTCTGATATTTGGAAGTAAGTTAGAAACAGCTAAAAAATTTAAAAATTGGGTTACAAAAGAAGTTTTGCCAAGTATAAGACAAACTGGTTCATATGATATAAATAATTTAGAAGAAAGAGTAGCTCCAATGATATTTAATGGTATACTTGCTGGGATTAAACAAGTTGCAATAGAAAACGATAAGAAAATAGATACTAGATTTAATCAAATAGAAGATAAATTAGATAAGAAATATAAGAAGCAAGATGAACAATTCCAAGAAATGAAAAATATGATAGGATTCAAAGCTAAGAACACAAGAATGTTATCAAAATTGCTAAAGATAAAGCTATCAGAATTAAAAGGATATAATGTAAATGCTTATAACTATGATTATAGAACCATAGTTACAAGATTATTTTCGATGTACGATGTTGAGAAATGGGAAGACATACCTATTGCTAAGTTTAATGAGGTTCATGCTATGATAGATGGCATAGAGAGTATGGACGATGTATATACTTGGAACAATTAGGATGGTGACTGTTTATGTGTATAATTAAAACAGTTCATAAATTCGATGGGGATATATTGCAGAGAAATGCAAAAAGAGTTCAGATGATAAGGGATATAAAAGACAGTAGTAATTTGATGATTATAATTAAAAGATTTTTAGATAATGTAAAAGATTATAATTTGAAGAATGTGAGATACATAATAGAAAACGAATTATTTTTTGAAAGGATTTCTGTTGATATGATATGTAGATATATGGATACATTGAATAAGTATGAAAATATAGAATGTAGATTTGAAGAAGCCTATATATTAAAAGCAGAGAATGGATTCAGAAGAACTATAGATTATTTTGTTAGACAAACATATTGATGGAGAAGTTAAAAATATTAAGGCAGCTCATATAGCTGTCTTTTTTATGATAGAATAAAAGTGTTTCCACTGTGGACACTTGTTGGAATTTCAACGTTGGGCTAGTATAATTACAAAAAAAGAGGTATATATTAATCATCCTCTTCTTTTTGTTTATTAAAAACATTTACAATATTAATAATAGCTTCTAATTCATCAGTATTCAGTTCTTGAGACTTTGAATATAGTGTATTTAGAAGATTGTCCTTTTCGATATCAAAATGTTTTATTTTTTGGACTTCAATAATTTCAGAATCCTGTACATTATTTGATGATTCTATAGTATCCCTTATTAATAAACTATACTTTGGTACATTATTGAATATAAACTCTCTTCTAGTATAAGCTTTTATACATTTATCATCTAGCTCTATAGCTTTATTATAATATACAACAGCTTTATCATATTCATTCATTTCAATAAATACATCTCCTAATGCAACATAAGTTTCAATAGATTTATAATCTAATTCAATAGATTTTAAATAATGTTCAATAGATTTATCATATTCTTTTAAGAGACTATATGTTAGACCTAAGAAGCTATGTATAGAAGCATCATTTGGATTTTCAGATAACAAATCTTTGCCAAATGAAATGCCTTCTAAAAATTTACTGTTGTCCAAATCTTCGCTCATAATATCATTATAGTTTATATTTAGTGCATCACAAATTTTCTTTAGAATAGTCATATTTGGAATTCTTTTTTCATTTTCATAATTATATATAGCATTTTTTGAAAGACCTGATTCATTTGCCAATTCTTCTTGAGTCCAACCATTTAAAAGCCTATATCTTTTTATATTTTTTCCTATGTTACTTTTATCCATTTGTATCACTCCTTATATTAATTATACAACAAAATCATACATTTGTAAAAATTATTCCTACAAAAAGGTTGAAAATAGTAAAAAATGGTATTATAATATAATCACACAATATTACAACGAATGTATGAAAGCGTATGGGTGATACAAAAAGGCTCTACAGACTTTGGCGAGTGGTAGAACCTTTTAAAGAGTTGATATAATCATCAACAAAACTAATTTGATTATATCAACTTCTTATAAAAAATACAAATGTTAATATAAGGAGACTGGGTATGAGTATAATCAAGACTATGGGAAGGTTTCAGGGGAATGCTTTAGAAAGAAATGAGCAAAGAATTGAAATGATAAGGTTTGTAAAGCAAGACATTTGTTTATCATTTAAGATTAAGAAGTTCTTAGATAATGTAAGGGATTATAATTTGAAGAATGTGAGATACATAATTGAAAATGAATTGTTCTTTGAGAGAGTTTCTATTGATGTCATATGTAGGTATATGGACTTATTGAATAGATGTGTTAATATAGAAGATGACTTTGAAGAGATATATAAGTTGAAGGCAGAGATAGGTTTTAGAAGGACTATGGATTGGTTATTTAGACAAGTGCATTGATGAGATATATTGTGGAGTAAATTATGAAAATAAAAAATATAAAAAGATATAGATGTTAGATATATCAACGATGACAGATGTATGACAAACATACATCTAAAAGATTTTTACCTATAATTCTTTATTTTACAAATATATACAATTAGTAGAGGCAATTCTACATATTTCCTGCTATAATTATATTGTTAGTAGAATAAGCTTTGAGGGACAGTAAATCTACTGTAAGCTTATGATATATCTTATAGGGGGGATTTTTATATGAGTGAAGATGAAAACAAAGTATCACAGGAAAATGATAGTACTAAATTTTGTACTTCCTGTGGAGAAAAGTTATCAGAGGGACAACTTTTTTGTTCTAAGTGTGGTAAAAAAGTAGATGAAAAGACTGTAATAAGGAAAAAGACACCAATAAATAAAAAGTATATTTATATTTTTGCTGGTATAATATTAGTAGTTATAGTGGGTATTTTTACCAGTATTAATATCAAGGAAAAAAAACAACAAGAAGCTAGAGCAAAATATATAATGACTATTAAGGATTTTCAAGAAAAAAGTTATGTAGCAGGGGCTAATTTAGAAGATATTTCTGACACTATTCAAACTTATTGGAAAGAAAATATTTATGAAAAGAAACATGGTTCTAATATTGATGCTGCTATTTTCGCTGCAATGTTGGATAAAGGTGATGAAATAGAGAAGTCAAAAAAATATGATGATGAACTTCTAAAAATATATAGTAAATTGAAATCTGTTCCTGAAGGTAGTGAGGATTTAAATGATATTTTGAGTACAATAGAAAAATTCTATAATTCATATACAGATTTTCATAGTTTTGCAACTGAGCCAAGTGGGAGTTATGTAGATTATTCTGCTAGTAATAATGCTAAAACAGACGAATTTCTATCAAATTATAGAGCTTTAGAGAATTCAATAAAATCAAATAGTGAATTAAACAAGGCCAAATCTACTTCAGAAACCATGATTGAAAAGATTAGTAAAGTCATGAAAGAGTATAAAATTATTTCAGATTCTATTCCTAACGATATAGACCCTTTAGATGAGAATCTTTATGAAAAAGTTAAAAAAATTATACCTGATTTTTATACTGACAAACACATTGATGTAAGTGATATAGAAAATAATAAGGAAAAATTCAAAAATGATGAAAAAGTAAATAATGGGTTGGAATATTTTACAGTAACTAAAACTTCCTATGACAATATGATTAAATACGCTAATTCATATAAAAAATCTAATTCCCAAGATGATTTAGAAAAATTTAAAAGTGAAATGTTTGAATTTCGAGGATATGTAGCTATGTATGGAGTTCAAGTGGAATCATTAGATGAAGATAATTAATCAAATAAATAGATTATATTAAAATAGGGAGAGCATACCATGTATAAGAAAATATTGTTGATTGGAATAAGCATATGTACATTAGGGTTAATTGGATGTAAGAATGATGATGTTTCTAGTTTTGGGACAGGGGAGAATAGTCAAGTTGTAGAAGGTGAAGGTTATGCTACATTAGAAGAAACTCCTGAAGTTAAGGAAGAAAAATTTGATAAGGAATTAGTTTTAATTGATGATGATTTTATGAAATTGAGTGTTCTTGGAAGAAGAGATAATGACTATAATGGAGCTGCATATATAATATATGTTGAAAATAAGTCAGAGAAAGATATAACAATACAAGAAAGAACTGTATCTGTTGGAGATACTATGGAAGATACTATGATGAATATAGAACTTACATCTAAGAAGAAAGCCACAGACTATTTGTATTTTAGTGATAAGAATTATGCAACTGATTTAAAAGATGTATCAGGTACTTTCCATGTGTTTGACAGTAATAGTCATGATTCATTAAAAGATTATAAATTTCATATAGATTAAGAAACATCAAGACAGTCGAATACAGGCTGTCTTTTTTTATGTAAAACAAAAGGACTTCCACATTGGACATATATTGAAATTCCAACATTAGGCTACTGCATTACAAAAAAGAGGTATAGGTTAATCATCCTCTTTTAGTTGTTTATAGGCATTTTCCATCATTCTTTTTATAGCTTTCTTGTCTTCTGTATCTAATTTTACATAAAGTTTAGCCATATATTTTACTTCCTCATCAATATCAAGTGAATCAAGAAATATATCTAAGTTGTCTGTAAACTCTTCTTTATTATTTTTAGATTTCTCAATTATATCATAATTAGAATTATCTTCACATATGATTGATGGAATTTCAGGTATATTTGCATTGACTGAATAACTAGTTTTTGTATAACCTAATAAATAGTCTGTAGTGACATTAAAGTATTCAGCTAATTTAACTATCAATTCTGGAGAAGGTGTTCTTTTCCCTTGCTCATAAAATCCATATGCACTTGTTGTGACACCAATACTATTTGCTACTTCCTTTTGTGTGAGTTTTTTTAAATCTCGTAAGTATTTTAGTTTTTCTGAAATTGAATTCATTTAATCACCTCTAACATAATTATACAACTATTAGTTGTTAAAGTAAATAAAAAAACATTGACAACAACAAATAGATGGTATAATATGTAATTATAAACAACAAATAGATGATATATTGCAACTAAATGTTGTTTACAAAGGGAATAAAGGGGCTATTCTCCCCGCCAAGATTGAATAGCCCCTTAGGTATATAATCCTATATTAATAATATTATATACCATTTCCTTATAAAAAACTATAAGGAGGTATTAATTATGGAAATAATTAATAGAGAAGATGAAAAAAGAGTAATAAGCTTCAACAATGAATTGTTTGGAGAAATAAGAACAGTTGAGATTGAAAATGAACCCTATTTTGTCGCAACAGATATTGCAAAAGCTCTTGGGTATAAGGACACAACAAATGCAATTAAACAACATTGTAAGTGGGTGGTGAAACACCACATACCTCACCCACAAAGTAAAACTAAAACTTTGGAAGTGAATATAAATAATCAAATAAATTTAGATGTTGTATTTAGTAACTTCAAAAAAATATAAGCGTGTCCATAGTGGACACATATTGAAATACCAACTTTATTTCATTATGCATTATTTTCTTTTGAAAACTATAAAGAAGTATTAGAAATGGATAGCACATTCCTAAAATGGGAATGTGGTCAGAGGATAAAGGGGTGAACAAAATGGACACCCATAGAGACATGTGATATAAAAAAGTAAATCAATTTTAGAAAAATAGAAGTATAATGTAAGAAGGGAGTCCATCGTGGACACATGTTGGAATTTCAACATTAGACTACTACATTACCAAAAAAAGAGGTATACATTAATTATCCTCTTTTTTTGCATCTTGCTCTTTTGATAAAAATTCAAGCATTTTATCTATAACAACTTGTTGCTCTTCTTTTAAGTCATTATATCTTCTTAGAAAGTCTTTTGTATTATCATTGAAGCCTTCTTTTTCTAGAAGTCGTTCTAACTCTTCATCTCTTTTAACTTCATATTTTAAAAATGGTAACATTTCCTTATCATTATCTTTTATCCACTCTTTATTAATTAAATAAGTATCACATAATTTATTGATAAAATTTTCATCTGGTATCAGTTTATTATTTTCAATTAAACAAACAGTTTCTGTAGATGTCTCCAATGATTTTGCAAATTCTTCTTCAGTAACTTGTAAATAAAATTCTCTAATAAGACTTATCTTGTAATTTACTTTATAAATTGGATTATTTATTTGTTTTGAAAAATATTTAGTAAAAATATCAGGGAAATTTTCATTAATATTTATTTTATTTTGGAAATTTCTTCCAATTAGATAATCTAAACTTATATTAAAATAATCTGCCATCACCTTAAGCAGTTTAATTTCTGGTATCTGTTGGTCTTTTTCGTAGCGGCTTATTGAGCTTTTATTTATATTTAATATGGTTGCTAATTCTTGCTGAGTTAATTTTTTTTCAGTTCTTAATTTTTTTAGTCTTTCTCCAAATGTAGCCAATTACAACACCTCCATATATATTTATTATAACATTAAGTTGCGTATAAATAAACTTAAAGTTGCTTTTAAATAAATTATTATTGTGAAATATATTGACAAGTTGCTTTAAAGTAACTATGATGTAAATAAGAGTTGCATTAAAAACAACTTTAAGATAATAAAAGAGATTCCATAAGAACTTTGGCGAGTAAATGGAATCTCTGGTTGATATAATCATCAATATAACTAATATGATTATATCAACTTCTTATAAAAAACACAACTTATAAGGAGGTATTAATTATGGAAATAATTAATCAAAATGTGGAACAAGTATTAATAAAAGAGTTTAATGGAAATCAAATTTATACTTTTGTATGGAAAGACAAACCTTGTTGGATTGCAAGTCAAATAGCAGGATTATTTGGTTATGCAGATTCTTCAAAAACTATATTTCAATGTATAGATACAGAAGAATTTGAACTTGGAAAAGAGTATGAGGTGTTAAAAGGAGAAGCTCTTAGAATTTTCAAGGAGACTACTTTAAAAGTAATACCCTCTATGAAATATGTTTCAAGCTTAACTATTTTCTATGAGGATGGTTTATACGGATTTTTACAATATACTAACAAACCAATCGGTATAAAATTTAGAAAATGGTTAAGAACAGAAGTATTACCAAGTATAAGAAAACATGGAGCTTATATGACCAATGAAGCACTAGAGAGGGCAATTAATGACCCAGACTGGACTATACAATTACTTACAGAATTGAAAAAAGAGAGAGCTACAAAAGAGAAATTAAAAGTAGAACAAGAGAAAAACAAACCTAAACTTGAATTAGCTAATGCCATAGAAAGTTCATCAAGCTCAATACTAATTGCTCAATTATCTAAGATATTAAATCAAAATGGAGTAGATATAGGACAAAATAGATTGTTTGAATGGATGAGAAACAATGAATATCTGATTAGGAAGAAAAGAGCTGACCATAATTCCCCAACTCAAAAGTCAATGGATTTAAAAATATTAGAGGTTTCTGAGAGTACTGGTGTAGATAAAGATGGGAATACGATAGTTAGATACACTCCTATTGTAACTGGAAAAGGACAAATATATTTTCTTAATAAAATATTGAAAGAGAATAGTCAGGTACTTAAGAGATTTATGATAAATAATGATTACATAAAAGGTGTAATGGTTGAGATAGGCAAAACATATGCTATATATGACCATGAGTATTATGGATTTATTGGGATATTAAAGAGTGTAAGAAATGAGAAAATAAGAGTAGAAGAAATAGGAGATGTTTCTAGGAGCAGAGATATTCCAATCTGTATGATAGATTACATAGAGGAAGCTAGTAAAGAAGATATTGATAAATATTTGAAATGATGTTATGGAAATAGAAGTTTTGGCTTCTATTTCCTTTTGTAGTATAAATTTTCCTTTAGAATTGATATAATTAATGTATCAGAGTATAGGGGGGGGATATTATGTATGCATTAATATTTATTTTAGTTGTTGTTGGCATATTTGCAGCATCAGTTTTTATATCGAATGTAATAAATGATGCAAAAGAAAAAGAAGCTAGATTAGAGAGAATAGCAGAAAGAAATAGAGAAAAGACAAAAGTGGAACAAGCGATACAAAAAAATATTTCAATGTCTAAATGTCAAGCTTTTGGTAATTCAAACAGTGACAGTGTAATATTAAGTAATAATGGGAAAATATCTATCATTCATGCTGGATTTAAGACAGCAGTTAAAAAAAATATAGAAGATTTAGTAAGCATTAAGTTTAACATGCAAGTTAGTGAAAAAAATCAGATGAGGATAATATCTATAGTTCCTACATATGATAAATATACTTTTGTAGAAAAAATATATTTAACTTTGATATTTGAACTTAATACTTATGAAGTATTTTATATTCCACAATATAAAAATATAAATAATGCAGATATTCAAGAAAAAATAAAAGAAATGGAAAGATTTAAATTAGTTGTAGAGAATGAAGCAGCTAAATTTAAAAATGCTAAAATAGAAAGCAATAATGATATAAAAAAAGATGATGATGATGATATATCAAAAATTTCAAATTCATTAAAAGAATTACAGAGTTTGAAAGACCAAGAGATATTAACAGAAGAAGAATTTAATGAAAAGAAAAAAGTATTATTAGAGAAAATTAAATAAAAATATTAAGACAGTATATTAACTGTCTTTTTTTATGCTTTAAAAAGGAGTTGAGTGAATGGCTGAAGAGTTTAAAATTAAGACCAGTATTGAGTTAGATGATGAAAAAGCTAGGAAACAATTAGCATCACTGAAGACATCTGCAAAAGAAAATAATGTCGAATTGTAATAATTTTCCTAATGGTATATTCTTGATATAATTAAGATATCAGAGTATAAGGGGGATATTATGTTTAAAAAAATATTGTTGATTTTAATGATTGGTTTGTTAGGATTTGGAGTTGTTGGATGTAGTGATGATTTATCTGAGGAAGAATTAGCTAAGTGTGAGAAAGAATATAGTAACTTAGAAAAAATTCTTGATGAAATTACTATTGTTTGGTTTGAAGAAATATTTAAGGGGATTTATTATGAAAATGATAATATGGAATTTAAGGGGGATATAACTAATAAAAGGGTAGTAAAGGTTACTTTTGATGAAGAAACATTAAACAAATCTAAAGAAAAATTAAAAGAAAAAAGGAAGATTGTAGATGATATAAATATAAATAGACTAAAAAAATATGTTAAATATCAAATTAAAAATGATGATTATTATAAAGATATTACAAAGAAAGAAAATGCTAGCATTTTGAAGAGAACATCAGATATAAGAAAAATTTTAAATAAAGGCTTAAACATATATGAAGAACTGTTAAATAAAGGTGAAAAGTTAGAATACAATGAAGAGGAATGTAAAGAATTAGATAATTCTTTTTTAAAAATACATGACATGATTGATGAGGAAATACCAGAACCATTAAGATAGGAATATTTTATAGACAGTAAAATTACTGTCTATTTTTTATGTAAAAAAAGGAGTGTGATTTAATGAGTGAATTTAAAATTAAGACCAGTATAGAACTAGATGATGAAAAAGCTAAAGCCCAACTGAAATCATTACAGACTTCAGCGAAAGAAAATAATATAAAATTAAATGTAGAAATGAATACCTCATCTCTAAATAATTTAAAGCAATTAGAAACTGTTTTAAGTCAAATTAATAAACTTAGCAGAGAGACACAAAATGGACTATTTGGTGGCAAATCAACTAAGGGTTCTAACTCAGGTGTTAATAGTTTATTATCAGAATATCAAAAATTAATTAATACAAAGAATTCAATTGAAAAACAAATGTCTAAGACTACTAATGTACAATCATATGCAGTTTTAGAAAAACAATTATCTAGTGTTTTAGGTAAGATACAAACTGTTGGCTCAGCACTAGAAGGGTTACAAGGAAAAGCTAAAATAGATAGTTCATCGTACGAAAATATGCAACGTACCTTGGCTTCTACATTTCAAAAAATTCAAGGAGATATTCAAAAGGCTCAGAATCAAATTGCTAAATTCAAGCAGACTCATATTCTTGATGAAAAACAATCTGCAATAATAGATTCTGTATCAAAGCAATTAAATAATTTATCTAATATAAAATTGGAGAATTTGGGTTTTAGAGGAATATCAAAATTATTAGCTGATTTTCAATCAGTCCAATCAGTTATGGCTAATTTAAAAATACCTGAAGTTAATTCTAAAGTAGAATCACAATTTAACTCAATGCAAAAAAGTGTTGATGGTTTTATAAATAAATTGAAACAACTTAGTGGAAATAAATACGCAGATAAAAATGTTTTAAGTGGATTGTTATCTCAAGCAGAAAAGTTAAAAAGTCTTGATTTAAAAAATCTAACTGGAGATGAGTTAAAAAAAGCTATTGCTGATTTAGAAAATTTAGAATTAAAGCTTAAAGAAGTTCAAAGTGCGGCTAATGTCTCTAAGACAAAATCAGAGTTTCAATTTAATTTTGATAAAGCAATATCAGATTTAAAAAGACTAAAACAAAGTGCATTAGAACTAGGGCAATCAACATCAGGAATTGAAAAGCTTGAAAAAGAATTAATGCAATTAGCTAATTTACCTTTAGACCAAAAAGTTAGTAAATTAGAACAAATTCAAAGAGCTATAAATAATATGAATAAGTCAACTACTGCATTAAGTTCAAGTGGAAAAGGTATGAATAAATTTTTTAATGATTTTACACGTAGTTTTTCTTACTTTACTCTTGGCAATATGGCAGCGATGCAATTACAAAATGCAATAAGAGGAGTTGTATCAACTTATAAAGAATTAGATAAAACTATGACAGATTTAAAAAAGGTTGCTGACCCAGTTGACATAAATTCAGTACAAAAATTGGATGAAATAAGAAGTAAAGCTAATCAAACAGCCAAAGAAGTCGGAATGACAACATCACAGGTTCAGGAATCAATTGCAGCATCTTTACAAGCAGGAATTGGAGGTATGCAAGAAAGTATAGCTGCTGCAAGACAATCAATGATACTCGCTAATGTAGGTGATATGGATGTTGAAAGTGCATCTTCAGCAGTAAACACAATAATAAATGGATTTAGAATCGAACCTTTAAAAGAAATGCAAGTACAAGTTGGAAATACTACAAAGAAAACAACAGAATTAACTGCTGCAATGGATATGCTAAATTGTTTGGCGTGTTAGATAGAAATATCTAATATTATGAGAGGGTAAAATCGGTGAAGGCTGAGATGCTAATACCGAGTTAACTGGTAGAATTAAAGAGCTATTAGTAATGTAACGCATAGAGGTTGAACCTAGAAATAGAATATAATATCTCCAAGAGTATCCTCCATCTTAACAGATAAAGCTGAAGATGAAAATGTATGCTGAACTTACATTAATAAGAAATGTAAGAACTATGAGATAAAAAACTTATAGGATAACAAATTGAAACTATGCAGGAAATAATTATGCAATTGGAACAGCAGGTGTTGCCGAAGCGATTAATTTTAGTCGCCTTATATAGTAATATATAATGATAAACTCCTTTAAGTGCTGGAAACTCCTGTTAGGCTTTTAGTACCAAGTGTAACAATCTAAAAGATAGGGACAATCAGCAGCCAAGACTCAAATAGAGTAAGGTTCAACGACTAGGTTATAAACCGTACATATCAAGCTATTGGATGTGGAAATGGGGAGCATCCTTATAGGATGAAGATATAGTCTCGTCTGTATGGAAACATATAGCAGTTCATAAGAGAACGGATTAAGTGTAGCGAACTTAATTGAAGATAAACGGAAGCGTGGAGGTAGCGTACTCCATGAATATGGTGTCAGTTTAGGCGATTAATTTAGGTCGCACTATATAGTAATATGTAGTTAAAAACTCCTTTAACTGCGGGAAAGTCTTTAGAGCTTAAGTTACTAAACTAAGATAGAAATATACTTAGTGGCAATGGGTAACTCCAAAGGTATAGTAAAAATACTTAAGATTAGATAATCCGCAACCAAGCATCTTAGCAGATGAAGGTTCAAAGACTAATTGTACATTCAAGTGAATGGAAATGGGGAGCATCCTTATAGGATGAAGATATAGTCTCGTCTTTATAGAGATATAAAGAAGTTCATAAAAGAACTGCATAGAAGTAACGAATCTATGTGAAGAAATCGACTGTAGGTATGATAACAGCAACAAATGAAGCGATTAATTTTAGTCGCACTATATAGTAATATATAGTTAAAAACTCTCTTAATTGCTGGAAACTCCTTAGAACTAACTAAACTACAACATAATTGGAAACAATAAATGTGAATGTTTAAAAATTAGTTAGATTGGACAATCAGCATCCAAGCTCCGTATGGGAGAAGGTTCAACGACTATTATGTAGATTCAAGTGAATCGAAACAGAGAGCATCCTTAGTGGATGAAGATATAGTCTCGTCTTTATAGAGATATAAAGAAGTTCATAAGAGAACTGGTTAGGATTAACGAACCTAATTGAAGATATCGACAAAATCCAGAAAAAGTAGGTAAATTTAAATTGCCGTCTTAGTTCAACAATCATAGAAGAATTAGGATTATTAATGGGAAAGAAACGGGAAAGCTTTAAAATGCTAATCCGAGTGGAAGGCTAATTTTAAAAGATTAGTCACACGCAACGCATAGAGATTGAAACTAGAAATAGAATATAATATCTCCAAGAGTTCCCATTTACTTTATGATTTAATTATAAGTAAAAAAGATATGCTAGACTGGACTTGAAATGACAAGTCGATGAAAATGAGGGAAACCTCCAGAGCAGTAGATAAAAAGCTACTGGTTAATAACAATCGAATGGCTTAAAAAGTGTTGCAATAAATTTAGCAGGAATGAAAATAAATGCACGAGACGGAAATCTCGAATTAAATAAAACTGCTATGGGATTGAAAGAAATAGCTGGTATTACAATATATAAAAACAAAGATACTGGCGAATTAAAGAATATGGTTGAAGTATTAGATGAGGTCAAAAATAAATGGAATGAGCTTAGAGAAGATGAACAGAAGGGATTAGCTGAAGCAATAGCAGGTAAATTATTTGCCGTTCTAAGTAGTGATATTTAGAATTATTATCGAGCAAAATCGGTGAAGACTAAGTCTTAGATATGTTAATACCGAGGTAACTAGGAATACCACCTAGAACCGTAACGCATAGGAATTGAGCAATAGAAGGAAGCAATAATATTCCCAAGAGTGTTCGACTACTTAAATTAAGTAGAAAATATATGCTGACCTTATAGGAAACTATAAGAAGTAGAGGATAAAAAGCCTTTACGATAACAACGTGAAGCAACAAGCAGCTATATTCCAGTCCTTAATGGGTTAACATAATAGCCCCTTTATATAGTGATATATAAAGAAAACCTAGAATATCAGGGAAAACCCTTAGAGCTTTAATTACCAAGCATTAGAGAAATCAAAATGTGGCATTGCTAATCACAATGATATGGTAACAAGATTAAAGATTGGGTAATCCTGAGACATAGTCCTAAGTTCTTATGAATAAGGAAAGGTCGCAACGACTACCAATAGGTATCTTATATAAAGATAGTGGTATAGTCTATTCCCTTTTAAATATCTGGAAACAGAGGGTATGAAAGAATTATGAGACTTTTAAAGAAATAAGAAGTGAATTTTCACAAGGTCTACAATTTGGTAGTGCTGAAACTGAAAATGCACAATACTTAGATAGTTTAGCGGGTAGATTAAATCATCTAAAAGAAACATGGGTATCCATATTTAGTACGTTAGCTAATTCTGATATGATATATGGTATGTTAGATGGATTAATCAATTTATCTGAAGGTATAGATAAAGTTATAAAATCTTTAGATAAAATGGATATGTTACTACCAGCAACAATAACATCTTTTGCAATGTTAAAAAAATTAAGAGAGCAAAGCAAAGAGAAAAAAGCACAAACACAAACTACTACAATAAATAATAATGCAGATAAAGGCACTGATGAAAGTGTAAAAAAGGTATCTAAATTAGCAACATCATATAATAAAGTTAAACAAGAAGTAAATGGTGCTACAGGAGCTATGAATAAGTTAAAGGTAGCAGGTAGAACTTCTATTACTGAAATATCTAATTTAGGTAAAAGTATGGGGTCAAAGTTTAAAAACTTTGCGACATCAATAGGAAGTTCTCTTTTATCTGGATTTGCAATAGGTGCTATTATATCTGGAATAACAATGCTTATTCAAAAATATGATGAGTGGAATAGAAGATATGAAATATCTGCTCAAAAGCATAGAGAAAATATAGAAAATACTAAAAGTGAAATTAGCACATTATCTCAACAACAGCAAAGTTTAAAAGCATTATCAGAAGAATACAATAAGCTTTACAATAAGACTAATAAGACATCTGATGAGCTTGAAAGATTTAAACAGTTACAAAAACAAATAGCTGATATTTCTCCTGATTTAGTTGCTGGATATGATGAAGAAGGAAATCCTATACTTGCATTCTCAGGTTCTTTAGATGAGGCTATAGGTAAATTACAATTAGCTATTAAAGAAAAAAATGAACTTTTGAAAACTGAAAGATATAATACTGGTCTTAATGCTATGAATTTAGCCCCTAAACAAACTGAAGACATAGATGCACTTGACAAAAAATATGTTCAAAAATTAAGTGATAATAAAAAAGCTTTAGATAAAGCTTTTGGAAAAGGTGACGGTCTCAAAACAAAGCCGATTGAAAAATCATTAAAAGAATATAAAAAAGCTTATGAAAAAAGAAATAATTTAATTGCTGAGAAAAATCAAGAAGCAAAAGAACTTATGGATGAATATAATCTTGCAGAGACAGAAATACAACAAGTATCTTTTGATAAAATAGCAGAAAAATCTAATTATAAAAATGCTACAAACAATGTTAAAAGTCAAATTAACGAGCTAATGGATGTCTTCAACTGGCATGATATATCTGTTACAGAACAGGACGTACTTGTATCAGGTTTCGATAGATTGAGTTCTATAATAAGCGATAACGACCCTAAACTGGCACAGTGGAATAAAAGACTGCAAGAGGCTAATACAAATTATAAAGCTGGTGGAGATGCTGTAGAATATGCCAATGCAGTTGATGCAGTAGGAAGAGAAATTAATAAAACGCTAGTAGCTGCTGGTAAAGAACCAATAGATACGAAACTCTTGGAGAAAGGGTTACAGAATCTTCGTGGTGAATCTACTGCTACAGCAGAAGCATTACATGCCTTTTTAACTTCTTATGATTCATCTACTGCTGAACTTGAAAATGAAAATGGAATAGCAATAAAACTTAAAAGTCAATTTGATGACTTAAATAACTTTATTAGTGAAACTATAAACAATCCTGATGGAAAAATTGATATATCATCCCTTATTAAAATTAATGAAGGTGAAACACATACCAACCTTCCTAAGCAAGTAAAAGAAATGATAAGAGGAATTTTAGGTAAGGATAATAATGCTACTGAATTTGAGCAACAGATACTTATGAAGGTATCAACTACAATTCAAAATGAAGGTAAACTTCCTGACTATGTAGCAAATCAATTAAATGATATATTTAATGGAAAAGTTAAACCAGAGAAAATAGATGCTCCAATAAAAATTGGAGAAAATCAAATAATAAGTAAAGAAGAGTTAAAACAATTAGCTGAATATTATCAAAAGGAAGAGAATAGACCTAAAATACCAATTGATTTTAAAACAGATAGAAAAGAGTTAGAAAAAGAAGCCAAAGAAGCTAAAAAGGCCTTACAAAATATTTTAGATAAAAATGAAAATAAGAGTGATGATGATGAAAAGAATGTCACAAAAGATTCATTAAAAAAAGCTATAGAAAGTAAGGGTATATCTGGTTCTGTTGAATCTCTAAATGCTTTAAATAGTGCATTAGAAAAAGTTCCTGCTGAAAAGAAAATTGATTTTATAAATAATTCAGGAGATGCTTTTCAAGGAGTTAAAAGTTTAGATGAAGCAATTAAGAAAATCCCAGAAAATAAAAGACTTCAATATAATGTTGGTGTTGAAGGTAATGAAAAGTTAGAAAAATTAAAAGAATTATATGATAAACTTCCAGAATCAATACAAGGAAAAATAAATGATGGAAGTATAAATATAAATAAAATAGGAAATATCAAAAACTTACTTGATGGATTGAATAAAAAAGATAGAAAAGTCGCAATAGATTTTATAGTAAAAAATCCAGAGCAATTAGATTCCTTTGAAAAGTTCTATAATGGAATATCTGATAGTAAATCTAAAAAGTTAGCTTTAGAATTTGCAACAGAAAATCCGGATAAATTGCAAGACGGAATCAAACTATATGATAGCTTAAAAGATGGAAATCAGAAGAAACAAATACTTAAATTTATGGTTGAAAATCCTGAAAAAATACAAAGTGCTACAGAGCTTTATAATAATACTCCAGAAGGGCAAAAAGATTTAATATATAATTTTATAGTAAATAATCCTGGCGAGATAAATAAAGTAAATCAACTTATAGAAAAATATCCAGATAAAAAAACTGCCATATTAAAAATGGCTATTGCTAATCCAAGTGTATTAGAAGATATAAAAAATGTAAATAATCTACCTGATAATATAAAGAAAATGCTAGGCATAGAAGTTAAAGGTAAAGAAGATGTAGAGGAAATTAAAAAAGATTTAGATGAAGCAAAAGGAAATCATAATGCAGAACTTACGGTAAAAACTGAGGGCAAAGAAGAAGCAGAAGAAACCATTGATAAGGTTCAAAATGGAGATGGTACTAATGCTGAACTTCTAGTAAGTGCTAAAGTACAAGGCTTAGAAAATGGCGAAGTTCCTGGTTTTGATTTTGAGAATAATGAACCTTGTATACTTAAAGTAAAACCCGAAGTAACTAACAAAGAAGAGTTAGACAGTACTAAACAAAAACTTGATGAGTTAAATGGTAAGACAGCCACTCCAACTGTTGATGTAAAAACTGAAGGTAAAGAAGAGGCAGAACAAACTGCTGAATTTATACAAGGCATATCACCTATAAAAGTTGTAGAACTTTCTTTAAACAATGAGGGTAAAGATGAATTAGATAGCACTAAACAAAAGATGGATGAACTTAATGGTGAAAAAGTTGAACCAGTTGTAGGAGCTATTGGTTTAGAAGATACTGCAAGTAAAATAGCATCATTAGGACAACAAGCTGAAGAGTTTGGTCAAAATAGTTATAACGTAAATCTTAATGCAGAAACTTCTCAAGGTGCAAAAAACATTTCTGGACTTATAGCTAGAGTAAAACAATTCTTAGCTTTAAAAGTATCTACACTTGTATTTAGAACTGAAACAGCCCAAGCCTCAAAGAATGTCACTGGATTAATATCCAAAGTACAAAGTTATGTCAGCCGATATGGTGGCAAGAATATAAAGACTACATTTAGTGCATTAACTGCAACGGCTGCAAAGAACATATCGGGACTTATTAGGAAAATAGAGTCATTTAAATCAAATTATGCAGGAAAAACATTCACTACTACATTTGTAACTAATAAAGTAACTAATTCTTCTGGTGGAGGTGGAGGAAATAGTTCAGATAAGACCAATAAAACTGAACGTACCTCTGTTACTAATGGAACTCCAATTCCAGCTAATCTATCCCAACCTAGAACATCAGAACTAGCACCAATAAGTGACGAAACTCCTGTAACAAAACCATCTTTCTTCTCAAGAGCAGTATCAAGAGCCACATCCGCTTTCAAAGTAATCAAACCTAAAGTTACAATAAATAATGACACAATAGACTCATCTGTAAAATATAGTATAGAGTTATTTAAAGAGTTAGAAAATGCTATATCAGCAGTAACAAATGAAATATCTCTATTAGATAAAAAAATGGAACATGCTACAGGTGATGAGAAGATTAAATACTTACAAGAGCAAAATAAATTATTTGCTCAACAAAAAGATTTAATAAAACAACAACAAGATGGATATAAGGCTGAAAGTAACAGACTTAAAAATAGATTAAAAGAAAAGAAAATGGGCTTTAAGTTTGATGATACTGGAAATCTAACTAACTATGAAGAAAAGTTAATATCAATAGAAAAAGAATTAGACAAATTAAATTCAAAGTCTGGAGACAAAGAAAATAAAAAAGATGAATCCAGAAAAAAAGAGTTAGAAGAAACTAAGAAAGTCCTTGAAGAATATATTAAAGTTACATTTACAGAATTACCTAAATGTGAGCAAGAATGGGAAGAATACAATAATAAAATTAAAGAACACAATGAGGAATTAAGGAAAGCTCAAGAAGAAATGTGGAAACTTAATAAGAATTCCACATGGACTTCTATGTATAAAGATGTAGAGCAAGTAAATAATGAAATAGCAATGATAGATGTATTACTTAAAAATGCTACAGGTGATGAGCAGATAGAGTTGTTAGAAAAGAAAAAAGAGTTAATGGCCAAGAAGGCTAAAGAATTATCTGAAACAACAGCATATCTTCAAGAAACACAAAAAGAGCTGCAGCAAAAACTACAAGGCTACGGATTTACATTTAGAGATAATGGCGATATAACTAACTTCATTCAACATAAAAATCAACTTAAAAAGAACATGACTGATGAAGAATTTAAGAGAATGGAAGAGGCAGCAGAGGGATATTTGGATTTATTAACAAATAAAATACCTGATGCCAATAAGGAAATTGCTGAATCTAAAAAAGAAATCGAAGCATTAAATAAAGAGATTCAAGATGCTTATAAAGACCAGCTCAAAGAAGCTCAAAGTCTACAAGAGAAAATTAGAGACATGTATAAAAAAGAGCTTGAAGAGAGACTTAAAGAAATAGACAAGGAAACTAAAGCTAAAATTGATTCTCTTAAAAAGCAACAAGATGCTTACAATGACTCTAGAAAAGAAGCTAAATATCAAGATGAGCTACAAGAACAGCAAGATATAATTGATGAGTTAAGAAAAAAAGAAGAGTCCCTTAAAAGAGATACAAGTTTGAGTGGTCAAAAGAATCTTAAGGATTTACAAAAACAATTAGAAGAAGAGCTGAAAAAACTTAAAGAATTAAGTGAAGACCATATAGACGACCAAGTTAATGACATGTATGATAAAGAATCTGACAGACTACAAGAAGAAGCAGATAAGTTAAAAGAAGAATTAGAGAAAAAATATTCAGATGAAAACTTAGTTGATTTAATTAATGAAGCAATCAGTTCTGGTAAGTTTGTAGGTCTTGATGGAGAAGTTAAGAAACTTCAAGATGCTATCATTGAATATATTAATAAATACGAAGATGGTATGTTGGCAATGGGTTCTGTCACTAAACAAGAATGGCTTGATAAGCTAAAAGAAGGAAAGGAAACATTAGAAGATATTAATGACATATTAGATGAGTTGGATTTAAGTAAATTTGCTATGCCTAATTACACACCACCTTCAAATTCTCGTTCAAGAAGTGCTTCTCCAACATCATCAGTCAACTTTAACTCCCCATTTTTTGTTGTTCAAGGAAATGTAACTAAGGACACTATGAAAGATTTAGAGAAGTTTGGTAGAGATTTAGAGAATAGAGTATATAGAAAAATAGTAGAAAATATTAAATCATAATAAAAGGAGTAAAATTGATGGAAATAAATTTTGATTAATTGAATCTACGAAAAAGTATCATTTCTGAAAAAATATTAAAATAAAAATATTTTTAGTATCAATTAATACTTTTTTTATTGTTTTGTATTGAATTATTCTAAAAAAAGTGTTATTCTATAATATATAGAAGATACAAAATTGTATTTTCATATTTCTTTGAAGGGAGTGTGTCTGTTTGGCTGTATCAGCGATACTAGAAGACATAGAAATAATTCTAAAAAAGTTTAAGGCATGTATAGAAAGTGAAAATTTTATTATATCTCAAAGTGAAAATAGACAGGATAATAATGATTTTTTAAAGAAATATAATCTAGATAAAAACAAACAAATAGAAATGTTAAATTGTTTAACAAAAGAAGATTTTTCAAAATCAGAAGAACATAGAAATCACGAAGGTAGAATATTGTACTTCTTTGGGAAAAAATATGAATTGACAAATATAGATGGATTAAGAGAAGAAGTGGAGTTATACATAAAATTTTACATTGCAGAGAAGAAAAGTACAAAAGAAGATTTCACAATAATAATATCTTTTCATCCTGCAAAGTATTCAATTAAATACTATATGTAGCCTATTAAATAAAAAAATTCACAGTATTTTAGCATATAAGATACACAAAAATATATCTTTTTTATGCAAATTAAATAAGAAGGAAAACTTGGAGGGGAAACCATGAAAAATATGATAACTGGTAACAATAAAGTATTTTGTGAATTTTGTCTAGATGATGTAAACTATACAATTAAAATTAAAGAAGAAATTGATACTATTAGAGGCAAAGAAATAAAATACATGAAGAAAGAAGCATTTTGTGAAGAATGTGGAAACTATGTATATATTCATGAACTTAATGATGAAAACTTAAAATCATTATATACTAAAATTAGAGAAATGGATAACATTATAACTGTAGAAGAAATTGAACTTTTATTAGAAAAATATAACATAGGTAAAAAACCTCTTTCCTCATTATTAGGATGGGGAGAGGGAACTATAACAAGATATTTAAAAGGAGATGTTCCAACAAAGCCATATTCTGATAAATTAAGATTAATACTTGATAATCCAAATGAAATGAAAAAGGTACTCGAAGAAAATAAAAATAATATAAAGGATATTGCTTATAAAAAATGTAGAGATGCTATTTTAGAAATAAAAGAAAAAAATACATTTTTGGAAACAGATAGAATAAGTATTATTGCTGAATATATAGTATCAAAATGTGAAGAGATAACACCTCTAGCTTTACAAAAACTATTATACTATTCACAAGCATTTACTAAATTATTTACTAATAATTACTTATTTGATGATGATTGTGAAGCATGGGTTCACGGGCCGGTATACAGAAATGTATATGAGAAATATAGAGATTTTGGAAGAAATCAAATAGAGTATGAGAACAATATAATTTCATTAGATAATGATATGGAAGAAAAGATTGTTGATGCTGTGATTAAATACTTTGGATGCTATAGTGGAAAAATATTAGAAAGAATGACACATGAGGAAAAACCTTGGGTTGTTAATAGACAAGGTTTAGGCAAATATGAATCTTCTAGTAATGTTATAGAAAAAGAGGTCATTGATGAATACTTTAATAATATAAAATCTAAATATAATATAATAAATATATCTGATATAAATGATTATAGCTCTGATTTATTTAAAAAGATTCAAAGTTAATGTTAGACATAATATAAATATCAATGAGAAAACATTCTATAGTTAGAATGATTTTTATTTCTCTGCATTGTCAATTATAACAACATTGACTATTATGACAATATTAGAGTATAATAGTAATATAAATGATATAAATTTATATCATTAAAGACATAAAAAAAAGAGACTACAAACTATTTGCGGTAGGGTGTCTCTTCATAAATAAGCTAAGTATTAATTAGAGGAAGAATCACCTGAATGCCCGTTCGGGTGATTCTTAATTTTTTGCAACGTTTTCTTAAACTCGTCTATCTCTTTAAGAAGTTTATTTACATTCCTCACTAATCTAGTAAAACTAATAATTATAGTTGTAAGAAATGTAATTATTGTTAACAATAAAATTAGATATTTCATAATATCACCTCCCCTCTTGATTTGACTTGGGAAGGCTTATGTAAATGAAAATTCACCCTAATAGTTTTCTATGTAGTCTCTAAAAATATTATACCATAATTTACCATTATGTTGAATTTAATATTATATTGACTACGAGAGTAGAATAAAGATATAATATAAATAACAGAAAATTTAAAAATTTTACACAAAAATTACTACTTATCTATTGCCACCTTAAAAAGTGGCTATTTTTTATGCAAAGAAGGTGATAAAATATGCATTTTAATGTGAATCTTAAACAGATAAAATCTGATTACACATTAACCATTCACAAAATGAACAAGTCATTTCTAGGTCAAATTCCAATCAACTTTTTAAATTCTATAAAGCGTGAGCTTGGTGGAGTAGATGAAATACAACTTACCATTCCTAAATATATCACAGAACGTTTCCAATTCTCTAAAGTAATAAATCCTATATTTGATGAAATAAAAGAAGAGCGTCTTATTTGTCTTAATGATAAAGAGTACTTTGTAATTAAGAATGTTATAACAACAGACGATAAGTTAAAAGTAGTAACAGCTAAATCAAAAGAGGTTAAATTAGGAAAGATTGACGTAAATATTGAGGATTATGGATTACAGATGTTCACCAAGGATGAAGAAGCATCTATTATATCTCTTAATGATTATTTAAAACAAGAAACGGGCTGGAAACTTGGTCATGTAGATGATTCAATTGCTTATGAAACTGATAGTGAAGGCAATAAGAGAGAGAAAGTAAGATGGCAAGAAAGTATTAACTCTAACTGGTTAGATTATTTCAATAATGAACTAAAAGAACAATTTGAGTGTATAGCTGATTTTGACACTTATAATAATTTAGTTAATTTGTACCATATAGATTCCTTTGGAGATAATATTCAATTATATTTATCTCATGATAACTATATTAAATCTCTTGAAAGAACTACAAATAGTGATGATATAGTAACTAGACTGAAGCTTGAAGGCAGTGAAGACATGGATATAATAGGAGCTACAGTTACAGGATATAATTACATTGAGAATTATTCTTATTTCTTAGATAATAAAGAAATGAGCGAAGAACTTAGTAGAGCTATAAAGAAATACCAGGAAATGAATGAAATAAGAGAGCCAATTTGGCGAGAATTAATAGATACAAAGCTTAAGAAACAAAGAGAACATGACAGCAAAAGCAATGAATGGCTACATGTAATAGAGACTATAAAAGCTAAGAAGGATATAAAGAAAACATATGATAATCCTGAACATAAAAATGAAATAGAATCAGCTAAGTTAGCAGCAGAAATAAGTAAGCTAGAAGATGAAAAGGTCATATTAGATGTTCAAATAAAACATTTAGAAGAAGAAATAGCAAAGTTAGATGAAAGTATAAAAGATATAAATATTCTTTGTAAGAGAGAAACTTCAACTGATGAGGATGGATATTTAATATTCAATGAAGCTCTATTAGATGAATTAAACGAATTTCTCTATTATGATACTTATACAAATGATGCTTTTTTAAAAGTTGAAGATTTAATAGCAGAAGGTAAAAGACAATTGAGTTTAAAATGTATCCCAACTAAAGAATGGACACTAGATGTTATAAACTTTTTAGACAGAATAATAGATATTAATTTTAGACAGCATTGGAAGGGTGATTTAAGCTTAGGAGATATTATAGTGTTACATAGCAAAGAATCTGGAGAAGAAGAATTAGTATACTTTACATCTTTTACTCAGAATTTGAAAAATGGTAAATTGGATACTTTAGAATTAACATTAAGTAACAAAAAAATAAAAGAAGATGATAAAAGGACTATAGCTGATTATTTGACTAAAGCTGAACATGCAACAAGAACATTAAACTCTAAAAGACATTTATTTATTCAGCAACAGAAGAAAAGAATTAACCTACCAGATGAATATATTCCTAGGAAAAATATACAAAAGGAGTTGATGTAAATTGATATTAGATAATTCACCAGCAGATAGCTGGATAAGAATTACTGGAGTAATTGTAACCTATAACAACACACTTTATCAAGTAGTAGATAAGGAAACAAATAAAAAATATATATATTGGGATGTTGATAATCCAGGAACATTAAAAGTTTCTAATGTAAGATTACCAGAAGGAAACACACAATTTTTAGTAGTTGTAAATGATAATGGAAAACATACAGAAGTTCCTATAAACTCACCAATATTTGATATATCTTTTGATGGAAATTCAAGAAAAAATACTGAAGAACAGATTTGGGGATTATATGAAACTGATGAAAAACATAATGAAAAATTTGTAGTTATTGAAAAAGACATAGATGGAATACATCAAACAGTTTTAGAAGTGCAAGAAGATGCATCTCATATAAAAGAAAATATGTCTCTTATAGACCAAAGAGCTGAAAATGTAAATATATTGGTAAAAGAAGTTACTAAAAATTTTGGTGGCTCACAAGAAAATATAACATTAAGAGAAAACATAAATAAGGCTATAATTAAGTTAAATACAGACTTAGGAACATTTAGTTCTAACCTGTCTAATTATTTTAATGATAATGAGATTACAGATGAAGAAAAAGAAAAGATTGATATTGAACTTAATCTGTTAGATACAGACAAAGCAAGTTTATATACAGAGTTACAAAAACTTATTGATAGAACTACTGGTGTAGACTTGGTAGCAATAAACACTTCAAAATCAGCATTGGATGCAGCAAGTACCAATCTAAATTCTATAATCAATTCAGTTATTTCAGATGGTATAATTACACCTTCAGATAGAATTTTAGCTATAAATGCAACTGCTCAATACAACTTAAAAATAAATGAACTTAAAAATACAGTAGATAAAATTTATATAACAGGTATGGGTGGAAGTATATCAGAGGAATTTGCACAAATAAACGCTACAGCTAAAGAAATAAAATTAGAAGTAGCTAGAGTGGATGGTGTAACTAAAACTAATTCTGCTCAAATTAAATTGACTAAAGATGATATAACTATGATGGTCACGAGGAACAACAGTGGTTCAATAATAGGAATTAAACCCGATAAAATTGAATTTGGTTTTAATGATATATCTAATTATGTAGAAATAGATAGGAATGGATTAACAGTAAATCAAGGAGCTATAGCATGTGATATATTAACTACTCCTAGTGGTCATGAACCAATAATACGATTATTTGGAAGTAGCAGGTCTGGATTTGCAATAGATGCAAGACAATCAGATGGTGCTAGTCAAGCATCAGCTATAAGATTAAAATATGATAGCAATAATTATTTTTGGGTAGGATATGATACTGCTGAAATATATGTTGATGGAGAAGAACACTTTATTGTTGAAAGAGATGATACTTTTGTAAGATGTGGAGGAGCTAAATTTACATTTACGAATGGAGATAGCTTAGGTATAGGATATTCATTTTATCCAGAGCGTTCTGTAACTGATTTAGGTTGTGAGAGTTATAAATGGAGATATTTATATGCTCGTTCTACTTTGAGTGAATCTGATAAAAAGTTTAAAGAGAATATAGTATACATAAAAGATATTAAGAATAGAACTCGTTCAAGTGTCACTCCAACACCATTTTTAGATTTTATAAAAGATGAATTTAAGCCAGCAACATTTGATTATATAGCAGAAAAAGATAGGACAATTGCAGATAGTCAAATAGGGTTTATAGCTAATGATTTTAAAGATAGTTATGTTGGAAAAACATTTCTATATGACTATGGAGAAGAAAATGGATTAATGTTTAGTCCATCTGGTTATACAACAGTTGTGGCAACTGCACTTCAAGAAGAAATACAAAAGAGAGAAGAATTAGAAATACTAGTTAATGAATTAAATGAGAAAATTAATAATTTAGGAGGGTGTTAATATGGAAGTAAATTTACAAAAAGCATATACAGTAGCATTTGAAGAAATAAAAAGTTTATATAATGAACTAATACTTTATAAGGCACTTAACATGCAACAACAAGAAGAAATTGAGAACTTAAAAAAAGAACTAGAAGAACAAAATAAAGAACAATAGGATGTGATACTTTGAAAAATTATGAAATAAAGAATCATACCATAGAAGTAGATTTTAGTAATTACAGAATAAACAAAAGATTACTAGACTATTTTATTTATAATGAAAATGATGTTAAAACAGCTTACATTGAAGCAATATTGAAAAATAAAGATGAAATAATAGATTTATCTGAATATGATAGAGTTTTAGTTAGTATTACAAAATCAGACGGACAAAAAGTTAATGGAGAATGTGAAGTTGTAGATGCAGAAAATGGTGTTGTAGAGATAGAACTTAGCCGACAAGCACTTGCAAGTGTTGGTATAAATACATTTCAACTATCCCTTGTGAAAGATGGAACTCTACTTAATACTACAAATCTTTATTATAGAGTTGAAGAGGGTATGATTAATGATGATGATATCACTTCAACTGATGAATACGGAGTATTATTGGTAATAATAGCCCAAGCAGAAGAAATTATAAAAAATAATAAAGAGTTGACTAAAAGAGTTGAACAGCTTGAAATAACTATACTTGGTAATGAAGAAGTTAGGGATAAAGCAGAGCAAATTAGGATTTATAATGAAGATATAAGAAACATACAAGAAGAAGAAAGAGAGTTTAATGAGTTAACACGTCAAAATCAAGAAGCCAATCGTGAAGAATCCATTCAGAATATGCAAATTCAAGTAGATGACAAACTTACTGATTGTCAACTCCAATTGGATGAAATGATAGATGCTAAATCTGAAGAAATAGACAATATTGTTGATGACAAAATGCTTGATGTGCAAGCTCAAACAGATAAGAAATTTCAAGATTTAGATGCTAGAGCTAATGACACTTTTGATTTATATGATAAGACATTTGAAGATAAACTTACAGATAACCAAGAACAGATTGACTATAAACTTGACGAAGTAAATCAGGTTATATCTAATGTTGAAGATTGTATTGATGAAAGTACTTTAAAATTAGATACAAAAATAAAAGAAGTTGATGACAAAATAGTTGAAGTAAATACTGCTAAGACAGATATGACAACTACTGTAAGTAATAAGATTACTGAATTTGAAAATAG